>DYHU01000417.1 GCA_020724025.1 Syntrophorhabdus sp.
GGTGAAGGCAGGATTGGGCCTGGCCTTCATTTCAAAGAGAGCCGCAGAAGAAGAACTGAACCGGAGACTTCTTTTAAGAATTGATGTCGAGGGAGTGGATCCTATCCTGCGACAGATCTATATCGTTTCACATCGCGGGAGAACACTTTCTCCCATTGGGATGGCATTTCTCCGGTTCCTCAGAAAAAGTAAGGTATAAAGATGAATTTGCCAAGGCAAAATTCTATGGATCGGTTTCTCGCCACCGTCGGAATCTCCCTGTTGTTCCATTTCGCTCTCGTCCTCTTTCTCAGCCTCAATCCCTTGCCTACCCTTATTAAAGTCCGACCCACTGCCTATACGGTGACCCTCATGCCTATCTTTCAGGAACCCGCCCCTCAAATAACGACCCCATCGGAAACGCCGAAAGAAAAACCCCCCAAGCCCGTTGAAAAGCCCAAGAAGGATGACATCGTTGAAAAGGTGAAGAAGCCTGTTAAAAAAGTTGAAGAGCCCGTGGAGAAGAAAAAAGAGTCCCTCCATCGTCTTCAGGAGGCCCTCGAGGAGATTCGGAAAAAGGCAGCCCTTGACGATATACAGAAACGGATGGCAAAACGGGAGGTGACGACGCCCCCACCCCCTTCCCCGATCATTTCTCCGGTCGCTCCTTCGCCCATCTCTCCATCCCTCCGGGAGTCGAAACTGAACGAATACTACGGCTTGTTATGGGCAAAGATTAAAGAGTCGTGGACCATTCCTGAAAACCTTCTTAAAGAAAGGGTTGACTTAGAGACCATTATTATCATAATAATAGAACGGGACGGGAAGGTGAAAAGATCATGGTTTGAAAAAAAATCCGGCAATGCGCTTTATGACCAGATGGCCATGCGGGCCGTCATCAAGGCGGAACCCCTGCCTCCCATTCCAAAAGAATTGAACCAGGAGAGCCTGGAGATCGGAATTCGTTTTTTCCCGGATTGAAAGATGGTTAAATATTTTATCTACACCCTCATTCTGTTTTCCTTCTCCATTCCATCTGTCGAGGCGAGGGTCTATCTCGATATCAATGCTCCCACCTTCATCCAGATTCCTATCGTCCTTCCAAGGTGGAAATCGGTTGAGAAAACGCCTCCGGCCCTCACGGCGAAGCTCTATGAGGTCCTGGCCAATGACCTCGCCCTCTCCGGGTTCTTCAGGGTGATCGATCATTCGCTTCTCCCTTCCTATCTCAAAGAGAAGGAAGGCATTCCCAGCATGCTCTCCATGCAGGAATGGGCCTCGTCAGGCGGAGAGATCCTCCTCGCAGGAGAGGCGACCCTCGAAGAGGATGGCCTCAGTCTCAGGTTGAAATTTCATCTCGTCGATCTGGTGGAGCAAAAACACCTCACGGGAAAACAATTTGACGGTCAACTTCAGAATTTTCGAAATATGGTCCACCGGATCGCCGATGAGACCATCCTTCATCTCACCGGAGAGAAGGGAATCCACAATACGAAAATTGCCTATGTGATCCGACAGGGAGAAAGCAGAGAGGTCTCTGTCGCCGATTTCGACGGTGCCAATGTGAGACCCATCACCCAGAATCAATCGATCAACATCTCCCCGGCCTGGACGCCGGATGGCCAGAGGATCGCTTTCACCTCCTATCTCAAGAGGAATCCGGACCTCTACCTGATCGATTTAAATGGGAGGAACCTCCAACGGTTCTCCTCCCATCCCGGGTTGAACGTCTCTCCTTCCTGGTCACCCGATGGAAAACAGATTGCCCTGATGATGGGAATGGAGGGAAAATCCGACATCTATCTCCTCGACGCCAATGGTGGGAATCCGAAGAGGCTCACCGGAGGACATGGAAATGAATCCACGCCGAGATGGTCTCCCGACGGCCAGCAGATTGTTTTCTCCTCAGACCGTTCGGGCTCGCCGCAGATCTACATCATGTCACCGAATGGCTCCAATGTCCGACGCCTGACCTATGAGGGAAACTATAATACCAGCCCTTCCTGGTCTCCTAAAGGGGACCGGATCGCTTTCTGCGGAAGGGCAGGAGGCCAATTCCATATCTTCACCATCGGAGCCGATGGATCCGGGCTTAAAAAACTGACCCCCAATGGCAGTCACAATGAAAGCCCCTGCTGGTCACCGGATGGCCGTTATATTGCCTTCAGTTCAACGCGAGCGGGAGGATCGAAGATCTTCATCATGAACGCCAATGGATTCAATCAGAGACCACTCACACCATCGAAGGGAGGTGAATCGAGTCCGTCCTGGTCTAAACGCTTTGAATAGACAGGAAGTTTTAAAAAATCATATTTAGAGGAGGTTTACCATGATGAGAAAAAGCTATATTGTTTCAGTCATTTTCATCCTCTGCATCGGCCTGATCCTGATGGGCTGCCCCAAGAAAACGGTGGTGAAGGAGGAACCCTCGGCCAAGGCAGAAGCGGCAAAAATGGAAGCGGAACGGGTGGCCAAAGAGAAGGAAAGGGAAGTCAAGGAAAAGGAAGCGAAGGAGAAGGAAGCGGCGAGGTTAAAAGAAGAGCAGGCGAAAAAGGAATTTGAAAGAAGCCTCGTGGCCAAGAGGACGCCCGGCATCGAGGGAGAGGTC
>DYHU01000003.1 GCA_020724025.1 Syntrophorhabdus sp.
AAGATAAGAAGGTGGCCATGGGTACTCAGAATATGGCCAAGGGACCTGCCATGAGCCGTGAGGAAGCCATTCGTTCAATCGAGGCTGGCATAGAGCTGGTGGAGGAGGAGTTATCGAAAGGCGTGGATATCCTTGGAACGGGGGATATGGGAATTGGAAATACGACCCCTTCGAGCGCTATCACGGCAGTCTTCACAGGAATGGATGTGGCCAAAGTCACTGGCAGGGGAACAGGTCTTGATGAGGTGGGATGGAAGCGAAAAGTGGAGGTGATTCAAAAAGCCTTAAAAACCAATCAACCCGATCCGAAGGATGCGATTGATGTCCTCGCCAAGGTGGGAGGATTTGAGATAGGAGGGATTGCAGGAGTGATTCTTGCCGGAGCCAGATATCGAATCCCTGTTGTCATCGATGGCTTCATCTCGGGTGCAGCAGCATTGATAGCCACATCGCTTTCGCCACAGGTCAAACCCTACCTCATCGCCTCTCATCAATCGGTTGAACAAGGGCATAAGATCATCTTGGATTTTCTCGGCTTAAAACCTTTGCTCAACCTCGATCTCCGTCTGGGCGAGGGCACCGGAGCGGCGTTGGGAATTTTTTTAGTCGAGACCGGTCTTAGGATTCTCAACGAGATGGCAACCTTTGCTGATGCCGGCGTTTCTGAAAAAGTATGATCAGAAAATCACTTCCCTTTATTATTGCGATAATCCTATTTACTGCTATCACTGCAGAAGGACAAGAGCGTTTTTTGACCGATGAAATAGGGAGAAGAGTGAAAATCCCTGATTCTCCCAGAAGGATTATTTCCCTGGCCCCCAGTATTACAGAAATCTTATTCGCCTTGGGTCTTAATAAGGAGATAGTGGGAGTCACTATCTATTGCGATTATCCAGAAGTTGCGTTGGAAAAACCAAAGATCGGCGGTTTTGTGAATCCCAGTATGGAAAAGATTGTTTCCCTGAAGCCGGATCTGATCATCGGGACCCGCGATGGCAATCATTGGGAGACTATTCATCGGTTAAACGATCTGGGCTTTCCTGTCTATTTAATTGATCCAAAAGGTTTTGATGGAGTGATCAAGATGATTAAGAACATTGGAGAAATGGTTGGAAGACAGAAGGAGTCCGAAAAGATTGTAGTGGGTATGATGGTGGGAAAGGAGGAAATCGTCACACGCACTCAATTCCTTCCTAAGCCAAAGGTATTCTTTCAGGTTGGGTATACTCCTATCATTACCGTGGGGAAAGAGTCCCTTGCTGATGATCTCATCCGCTTTGCGGGAGGAAGGAACATCTCAGAAAATGAGAGGGCAAACTATCCTCTCTATAATATCGAGGCCATCCTTGAGAAGGCTCCAGAGATCATTGTCATGAGTTCTATGGATGGCAAAGGGAACCATTCGGATTTAATTAAAATGTGGCAGAATTGGAAAAACATCCCTGCTGTAAAAATGAAAGCGATCTATGTCATCGATTCAAATTTAGTAGACCGGCCATCCCCAAGGATCATAAAAGGTTTAGAAATCATGATGAGGATGATTCACCCAAACATTATGGGAGAGAAACAATGAATGTGATCTCTTCATGGAGCGGGGGAAAAGATAGTTGCCTTGCCTGCTACAAGGCTATGAACGAAGGGTATCAAGTCGAATATCTCCTCAATTTTATCTCTAAGGAATATAAACGCTGTTGTTTCCATGGCTTAGAGGCAGAGCTTCTAAATTTACAGGCCAACCTTATGGGAATTCCTATTATCCAAAAAGAAGTCAGTGCGGATATGGAAGAATATGAAAGGGAATTTAAACAGGCAGTATCCGAAGTCAAGGCAGGGGTCATTACAGGGATGGTCTTTGGGGACGTATATTTGGAAGAACACAAAATCTGGGTGGATCGTGTCTGCAAGGATTTAGAGATTCAACCCATTGAGCCTTTATGGGGGATGCTTCCAGAAAAAGTGTTGGAGGATTTTATTGACTTTAAATTTAAGGCAGTTGTTGTCAGTTGTAAGGCTGAACTCTTTGATAAAGAATTTATTGGAAGGGTTGTGGATAAAAATTTTTTAGAAGAACTTAAAAGAAAAAAAATCTGTCCCTGTGGCGAGAATGGTGAGTTTCACACATTCGTTATCGATGGCCCGATCTTCAAAAAGAGGATTGAAATAACGAAAAGCCAGACTATTCTTAAAGAGGGTTTTTGGAAGCACTGGTTTTTAGATATACAAGAATATAAAATTATTTAACATTTAGAGAAGAATGGACCCCTTTATTGGTAGAAGCCATTTCAGGTACTTGACACATCAGAGAGGTTGTAATATAAATGGGTTAACTTTGGATGCCGGGTTAGCTCAGTCGGTAGAGCAGAGGACTGAAAATCCTCGTGTCCGTGGTTCGATTCCGCGACCCGGCACTTTGCTATCACATCAGGGCAATTTCGATTGCCCTATTTTTTCATTCGGGGAGGTAAGAAGCATATGTTTATCTCGCTCATCATAAAAGGCGGACCCATCATGATCCCCATCATCCTCGGGTCGGTCATTGCCCTTGCTATCATCCTCGAAAGATACTGGGCCCTCTGGAGGATTCGGCTTGACATCCCGAAGTTTGCCCAGGAGATTTTTCTCTGTATGGAAAGAGGGCAGTTTCAGAAGGCCCTGGAGCGATGCGCAAATGTTAGGCATCCCATTGCCGATGTCTTTAAGCTGGGAATTATCAATAGAGCATTAAAGCGGAAGGATGTCGAGGCGATGATGGAACGGGAGGGCGATGAACAGATTCAATATCTGGAACGATACTTAGGGGCCCTGCTCATCATTGTAGGTGTCGAACCCATGCTCGGATTTCTTGGAACTATTGTCGGCCTTATTCAAGCTTTTATGACCTGGGAACAGATGGGCACCAATATCACGGTCAATGCCTTAGCCGCAGGCATCTACCAGGCGATGATCACCACTGCCGCCGGCCTCTCGGTCGCCATCCCTGGTTTTATCCTCTATCACCTCATCATGGGAAAGATCAAGAGCCATGCCCAGGAAATGACCTATTACGGAAACGAGCTCCTCGATCTTCTGTCCCAAAACCAAGAGGGAGGTGTTCGATGAAAATTAAAGCCCGTCGGGAGTTCAGGGTCACTTTGGAATCCCTTGCTTTCACCGACATCATCCTCAACATCTTCATCTTCTTCTTCACGGCTTTCAGTTTGATCTACACCTTCAACCCGATGAGGGAATCCAGAATCATCGTCAAACTTCCCCAGGCCGATATCAAAGCGCCCCCTGACCAGAAGGAACCCGTCATCGTCAACATCAATAGCCGAAATGAAGTCTTTTTAAGCAGTAAGCCCACCAACCTCAGGGAACTGAAAAAAGAGCTGGAGACCCTGATGGCCTTCAATAAGACAAGACCTGTCATTGTGAGGGCGGACAAGAGCGTTGTCTTTGACCGGGTCGTTCAAGTCCTCGATGTTGCAAACAATTCAGGCGTTGAAAGACTGGGTATTGCCATTGAAGAAAAACCACACTCACCCCCTTCCAACCCTTAAGAAAATGGTTTCTCGGTAAACAGCCGCCTAACCCATTTTTTTGCCTTCATACAAGATGATTTCGTAAAAAGTTGTCATTCCCGTGAAAACGGGAATCCAGGGGAATTCTAAATGCTTAAAAAGACTGGATTCCTGCTTGCGCAGGAATGACAGAAAATAACCTTTTCAGACTTTTTACGAGACCATCATATAAGGAATAATCTATAATTTCTTTGAGATGATCTAAAAACTTATGGTTTTACCTTTCTTTGATTTTGTAACATATTGAAATCATATATGATTATTTTTGTAAAATTATGAATTTTTTTCTTGACATTTCTATATTTTGTGTTCTAAAATACCATCTATTCAATATGTAGAATTCAACCTACTTTAACCGGAAGGGGGATTTTAAGGTATGAGTTATCTGATCTGTGACAAGAGAAAAGGTAGTCCTAAAATTCACATTGAAGTATGCCGGAGGAAGTGTAAACTCTTAGTCGAATGTAAAGCATATAAGGAATTTGTCGATAATTCAGAGAAAAAAGCTGCCTAACACCTCCCTGCCTGCCCCTGCCTGTTGTGGGCAAAGGGTGGACAGGCCCTTCATACCCCTCCTTTCTGAAAGGGGCATTTCCTTTGTAGGAAATGCCCCTTTTTTATCCAATATCCCCCCATTCATATTGAAGAATGCTGAGCAGGCAGAGACTTGCCGTCTCTGCCTTCAATATTCTCTCACCCATACAAACGGGAACAAATCCCATCCCCTCTGATTCCTCAATCTCTTGCTGACTCAATCCCCCTTCAGGTCCAACGATGAAGAAGATCCTTTTTTTATCTTTAGATTCTCTTAAAACCTCCTTTAACCTTCTTCCTTCCCTCTCATAGAGGATGAGGCGTAAAGATTCGCGGGATGCCAGTGAAAGCATTCCGGAGTAATCACGAAGGCGGTCAATCTTTGGAATGAATCCTCTTCCGCATTGTTTGGAGGCTTCGATCGCGATTCTCTCCCAACGGCCAACCCTTTCCGATCTCTTGGACCTATCCAGAAGGGGGACGGACCGGGAGGAAAAAAAGGGGATGATCTCCTTGACCCCCAACTCCGTGGCTTTCTGTATCAGATGGTCCATCTTTTCACCCTTGAGGAGGCTCTGTGCTAAGGTGATCTCGAGACGAGGTTCCTTCTTCGATGGAAAGCTATTTTGGATCTTAACCAAGATAGAGGTAGGCCCTTCTTCAACAATTGTTCCCTCATACTCCTTTCCTGAGCCATCGAAGACAACAATTTCATCCCCTGTTTTAAGGCGAAGCACTTTCCGGATATGCTTCACCTCCGGCCCTTCGATCTTTAGCAATTCGTTTTCAAACCGAGGATTAGGAACATAGAATCTTGGCATCACTTGCCTCCAGCTTTGCCACAGTTGCAATCAAAGACATTATAAAAAATCCGAAATCCGGATATCGGGCGAAGCTTCCCTAAGGGGTTAACCTAAAACAATTTACCCCCTCACCCTTTCCCTCTCCCCCAAGGGGAGAGGATTAAGGTGAGGGGGATTTCGTGCCTTAAATTTTTATTTCTTTCTAAAGGTCAGGCAGACCCATTCCCCTTCCTGGATGGCCTCAATCCATTGAAGGTCCCCTGTCTTGATATAGTATTGACGAAGCCTTTCTTCCTCTGTTTCCAGTACCCCTGAGAGGATGAGAAAACCATGCCTCTTGAGGTGGCGAATCAGAGCCATCTTCGTTCTCTTCAAACTTCTGAAGTCAAGGTTGGCCACCACCAGATCGAACCTCTTTTGAATATCTCCAATTCTTCCCTTCTTTATTCTAACCTTATCGGAGACCCTATTTCGACTCACATTCTCTTTTGCGATCTCAACCGCCATTTGGTCGATATCGATGCCCCAGACTTCATCCGCACCCAATCGGCCGGCGGCGATAGAGAGAATACCTGAACCCGTCCCCACATCCAGAACGGAGAGGCCTCTTTTTTTCAGCCTCTTCTCCAATGACTCCATACAGAGTCGGGTGGTGGCGTGGGTCCCTGTGCCGAAAGCCATCCCGGGAGTGATCTCAATCGGGATTTCATCCTTTTTCAATCTGATTCTGGCCCACGGTGGTTTTACTATAAACCTTGACCCTACTCGAATGGGTTTAAAGAACCTCTTCCAGTTCTCACCCCAATCCTGCTCAGGGATGGAAGCGGTTTCTATTTCAATGTGTGGGAGTTTTGGGTTAATCTCCTGGAGGGATTTTAAATACCGTCGGAGTAATCGTAAAGCCTTCTGCTCTCCTCCACCCTGAAGGAAATAGGTCTTCAACCTTTCTCGTTCAAAGTCTTCTTCCACCTCTTCGATGCCTGCGGCTCCTTGCTCCATCAGGAAGTTTGAGATCGGTTCTGCGAACTCTTTGGGAATGAGCAGAGAGAGAGCCAACCAGCGCTTCATGCTATCCTTTCCTGCTATTATTTTTTAGTGATGGTCTCGTAAAAAGTCTGAAAAGGCTATTTTCTGTCATTCCTGCGCCGTATCAAGTACGGGACAAACTCCAGCAGGAATCCAGTCTTTCTTTATAGTTTGGCATTTACTGGATTCCCGTTTTCACGGGAATGACGACTTTTTACGATTTCATCTTTAGTGGAATCGGCAATAAATCCTCTGATTTTTTCATTAAATGCTGCAGGAGATTCCATCATCACCATGTGGCCGGCATTGGGAATGATTTCCAATTTCGATCCTTTGATCCGGTTCTGGAGGAATTGGGAATACTTTACGGGTGTGAGTTGGTCCTCATCCCCGCAGAGGATGAAGGTGGGGAGTTCGATCTTCTCTAATTCTTTCATCATATCGAACCGATCACAGGCCAGGAAGTCGCCATAGAGGACTCCCGGTCGGCATCGCAGCATTCCGGCAATGCCCTTCTCAATTAAGTCGGCGGGGGTCTTTCGAGAATAGGCATACTGATTGATCTGTGGAACAATCCCCTTAAAGTTGGCTTTAATCCCGTCCAGAATCATCGGAAGGACCCTTAACCTCGCTCCGGTTCCCACTAAAACAATACCCTTGATCATCTCCGGATACCTCAACGCCATCGTCTGAACAATGGCTCCTCCCATGGAATGACCAACCAGAAACACCTGGGGAAGATGGAGTGCCTTAAAAAAACCATAGACATGTCCAGCATACCTTCCGATCTCCTCTTCCCCTTCGCCTCCTGACTCCCCATGACCGGGGAGTTCGATGATGATGGGATTGAAATGCTTTTTAAAAAATCCCTTCTGGCAGCTCCATGTATACTGGCCTCCTCCTGCCCCATGGATGAAGAGAACAAACTCCCTTCCCTCTATAAACCCTTTTTTTCCTATCCAGTGACTGATCTGTCTTCCACCGACGTGGATGATGGGCATGGCTACCTCCTTTGAATCGATTCGAAATAGGTGCTGACCGCCTCGAACAATGCCCCTTTTCCTTTCAAGCCTGACAATTTTGAATGGAAGGAGGCGCAGTTAGGAAGTCCCTTTGTGTACCAGTAGAGGTGTTTCCGGATCTGGTGCGTCGAACTTCCTTCCCCATAATGGTTCTGGATCAGCGAGAAATGATGATGGATCATCCGCTTTCTCTCCTCTGGAGAAATCGCCGCCCCTTTCTTCGGAGGCCCTGAAGGTTCCCTGCTGAAAATCCATGGGTTTCCCAAAGCCCCTCTTCCGATCATCACCCCATCACAGGCTGTCTCCTCTAACATCTTCTGTATCAAAGACGGTGTGCTCACGTCTCCATTTCCAATCACAGGAATCCCGACCGTTTTCTTCACCTCTGCGATCACGTTCCAGTCTGCCCGACCCCGAAATGCCTGATCTTTTGTTCGAGGGTGAATGGTGATCGCATCCACGCCGCAGTCCTCGGCAAGTTTGGAAATGTCAACGGCATTGATCTGTTTCTCATCCCATCCGGAGCGAATCTTAACGGTCAGGGAGCAGGTGACCTTCTTTCTCATCTCAACGAGTATCCCCTTCACCTTTTCCGGAAAACGCATCAGATCCACCCCCGCTCCGGTCTTGACCACCTGTTTAGCCGGACATCCCATATTGAGGTCAATGGCATCGGCTCCCATGTCCTGGGCCATCACTGCGGCCTCGGCCAGCACCGTTGAATTTGATCCGAAGAGCTGAACCGAGATGGGATGTTCATCTTTCCCGATTTTTAAAAAGGCCTCCCCTTTTCGTAACAATCCATCGGCGCTCATCATTTCGGTAAAAGTGAGACCACAGCCATGCTCCCGGGCCAATTGCCGAAAAGGGAAATCCGTAATCCCTGCCATCGGCGCCAGAAGGAGGTTGTTATTTAGTTGAAGGTTTCCGAGTCTCACCTGATCCCCTTGGAATATTGGAATGGTGGAATAATGGAATATTGGGTAAGTTTTTGAAAATTATCATTCCTTAATGTTTGCTTTTTTAAACCCATTCTTCCACTATTCCAATGTTCCATTGTTCCGTTAATTCTTGTCATCCCAGTGCTTCTTAATCAAACCGATGGCCTCACCGATCTGAAGTGGCTCCCCGAAATCGAGGCCTTCCTTTTTCAATCCCTTGAAGAGTCTGGTCAGGGTGGGTTCCTCCAGATTAAAACTTTCTAAATCCTTAAATTTTCCGAAAATCTCATCCGGCCTTCCCCGTTCGCTGAGATCCCCATGGCCGTGCATGAGGTAAAGAATATCGGTCATCTCTGGCACCAGATCAACTTCGTGGAGGGTGGTAATGAAGGTCATCCCTTTCTCTTTGTTCAATTGATTCAGAATCTGGATAAAATCTCTTCTTGAAACAGGATCCAATCCTGTAAAAGGCTCGTCGAGAATCAGCAGTTCCGGCTCCATGACCAAGGCTCCGGCTAAAGCCACTTTCTTCTTTTCTCCGCCCGAGAGGTAATTTACGATTTTGTTCTGGATCGATTCAAGATTCAACTTCCCGATTACACCCTTTGCCATGGCCTCTGCCTTTCTCCTCTCCATGCCATAGTTTAATGGAGCAAAGAGAATATCATCATAGACCGTGGGGCCGAGAATCTGTTCGTCCACATCCTGCATGACCACGCCAATCTTTTTCCTGATCTTCGAAAACTCTTTCCCGGGGTCGGCGCCAAAGACCCTCACGCTTCCATCCTTGGGGATAAGAATACCCAGGAGGTGCTTGAGCAAGGTCGTCTTTCCGCAGCCATTCGATCCAAGAATGGAGACCCTCTCCCCTTGATTTACCACGAAGTCGAGACCGCAAATCTGAACCTTGGTCATATCCGGATAGACATGGGTAATGCAATCCACCTGGACAATTCTCTCCCCTTGTTGCATGGCCTTATTCTCCTCTGTAATGAATCTTATTTCTAAACCCCCTCAGCACCATCGACTCATACATCTTTTCGCTGGCCTCTATCCCTTTAATGATCAGATGGCCAAAAACATTCGAAATATTGGTGATGCTTCTCCATGGATGTCCCCACTGAAACCCTCCGCGGAGATAAAGGGCATATTGCGTTTCTTCAAGGACTTTGATGAGGATGAAGATCGATCGATAGGTCAAAAAGAGGGCCGTCACGAAAAGGGAAGGAAGAAATCGATCCAGGGTCCGAAAGATCAACGGGTATGGGGTGGTGGCTAAAAGCAGGACGACCCCGGTCGATCCGGAGAGAACCTTCAGAAAGACGAGAAGAATAAAATGGATTTGAAATCCTGAAAGGAAGATGAAGAGGATGGCAAAGATGAGGGGGTAGAGGGTGAGGGAGAAGATCTTCAATGGAATCCGTGAGATGAAAAAAAGCGAAAGCAGGATGGCATAAAGCAGGAGAAGTCCGGAGAGGCTTCTCAGGGTGACGATGCCTGATAAGACCACGAGCATTCCGATGATCTTCCATCTGGGCGAGAGGCGGTGGAGGAAACTCTTCCCTTCAACAGCCAAATAATCGAGATAGGACAGTTGAATCATGAAATCTCCTTCTTTTAAATGTAACGCAAGGCTTTAGCCTTGCCTGCTTTCAACAGCAGTCCATCTGCAGGCCTAAAGGCCTGCCCTACTTTATAATCTTAATAGATCGGGCCTTAACCGATGGATATATCTCATGATCAAGGTAGTGATGATCCCTTCCAATATCCATCCCAGAAAACCCAAGGGAAGGACAATGGCCATAAATCTTTTTAAATTTACCTCGCCCTTCTCTTTAGCCCTCCCATGTTCATCGTCCTTCTCCCTGAGAAGTTTAAATTCAAAGATTCCCTCTTTCCCTTCCTGATGAATCAATTCCTCGTAATGGGATACCCCTAAGCCCACCGCTCCGATCATCGAAAAAGTGGAAAGGCTGAGGGCCAAAACCGTTGCCAAAAAAGTAGTGACAGTTAATCTTTTAAATATCCTCCAGAAGAGACGGAAAAAGAGAAACCCAAAAATCCCTTCGACGGAAAGGGCCAGCGTATTCAACCCGATGACGGTGATCCCTCCGTGGCCGAAAAGGGCAAGGATGACATTGACGACAAAAGTGGCAAGAAAGATGAGAGAAGGGCCCAATAATATTCCGGAGATGACCGTCAGGTTGATATGGTAAGCAATGGGAACGATCTCAATGGAGGCGCCGAGAACCATGGCGGCCGCCATCATTCCCATCAAAGGAAGTTTTCTCGCCAAATCCTCTTTCTTAATGAATCTGGAAAGCAGAAACGCAAGAAAGATGGCGACGGCAAATCCGGAGACCCAGAGCCATAAGGGCAATACCCCATCGGGTAGGTGGATATGGGACATCTATCCCTCCCAAAGTCTCAAAGTCTCATAGTCTTGTAGTCACATAGTTGTCTAAAAAACTACAAGACTAATGACTACCAGACTATGTTTGTAAGGTCTTACAGCTTTTGCAAAAACCATAAAAATTCAATTGGTGATCCGTCACCTGATAGCCTGTCGATTCCATCACCTTTTCAGACCAATCTGAGATATTACAGAAATTGATTTCGACTACCTTCCCGCAGGCCTTACAGACGATATGGTGGTGGTGATCCTCCATCTCACAGAATTTATATTTCACACTCGATCCATTGATGATTTTAAAGGCAATCCCCAGCGATTCGAAGAGATCAAGGGACCGATAGATCGAGGTGAGCCCGATCTTTCTCTGCTTTCTAATCAGACATTGATAGAGTTCCTGAGGGCTCATTGGACTTTCAGATGTTGAAAGTTCCTGGTAGATGAGTAACCTTGGATGGCTCATCCTGAGTCTTTTCCCCTCAAAAACTGCTTTAAAAACCTCTTTATTCATGGCAAGTTAAGTGTCGAATGAAAATATTTTCATTAAGAAACCTAATAACGGTTCCTTCTCCTATTGTCAAGCCCTGAGTGAGAGGAAATCGGTAAAACTAAACGGTAACCCTTCAGTTAAAGAGATAGAAAAGGGTCGGGAGGTTCTTCTGGAAAAACCTTGAAGCGAAACCTCTATCCGTTGAACTGCGTAGGTTCGCTTCCAAAAATCACTATGCAAAGGGCAGGATGGCTGGTTGGCATGACCTCTATGACCGCTTTACAAGGTTTTGGAGGGAGAACCTTCCGACCCTTTCGGGTCAAGTAACACCCCATAACAGAGGGGTAAAACTTAACCCCTATTTAAACGATTTCATTACCCGAATATTATCCGACCCGATAGGCAGAGGGAGTGGATTTCGTGAAATTTATTTATTTCGGTGAGCGGACTAAGTGGGCGTGGATGTCAAGACCGGAGACGACTCCTGTCTCCTCATAATTTATATTTAAATTTCCTTAGCAATTCCTTTCTCCAGGCGATCCCGTCCTCTTTTTCCATTCCTTTTGGGGAGGAACCATCGATGACACCGAGGACCCCTTTGCCCTGTTCTGACTGGGCAAGGATGACCTCTACTGGATTGGCTGTGGCACAGAAAACCGTGCAGACCTCCTGGCACATCTTCACGGCATTGAGGATGTTGATTGGGAAGGCGTCCTTTAAAACGATCACAAAGGTATGGCCTGCTCCAATCCTGAAAACATTCTTCATGGCGATTTCTTTCAGGGCTTCATCGTTTCCTTCCCCTCGGACCAGGCAGTGACCCGAAGCCTCACAGAATCCGATTCCAAATTTTGAATTGGGGACAGACCCCACGATGATCTCGTAGAGGTCTTCCACCGTTTTAATGAAATGGGTTTGGCCAAAGATGACATTACAACCTTCCGGGATATCGATTCGCTCAGTCTTCAGCTCCATGTTCAGCCTCCTTGATTGAAAGTTTCGTAACACTTTAGTGTTTGAAAAAGGTTATCTAATCCCCCTTCATCCCCCCTTGTCAAAAGGGGGACATATTTCTCCTCCCTTTGGAAAAGGGAGGCGGGGAGGGATTTGGAAGAGTTATTTCAAAGAGCTAAAGTAATACAAAATTTCTTATTTAATTGAAACCACGCAGCCGCCGGTCATTTTAACGAGATCTGAAGGGGTGAGTTTAAAGACCGCATTGGGCGTGCCGGCGGCCGCCCAGATCTCTTCGTATTTTAACAGATCTTCATCGATAAAGATTTCGACCTTCTCAAGATGGCCGACCGGGGGAACACCGCCGATGACAAATCCAGTCTTCAGGCGGACATACTCGGCATCGGCTTTTCCAAGCGGCTCAGAGATCAGTTCTCCAATGGTTTTCTCATTGACCCGATTTGGCCCGCTGGCAATGACGAGAATGGGCTTATTGGTCTGCCCGCCCCGAAAGACAATGGACTTTGCAATCTGCTCCACCTGGCATCCAACCGCCTGGGCCGCCTCGGCAGAGGTGCGGGTTGTGGATTGCAATTCCAGCACATCATTTGAAAAACCAAGTGCCCTTAACGCATCCTGAACTTTCTGAACGCTGGGATTCAATGTGCTGGACATATAGACACCACCACCGGAAAAGTTTCAGGGTTTATGTAACACCTTATTTCCTTCCCAAGCTGCTGCCATTCTTTCATGAGATTTTTCTACTAAATCAATTTTCGTTGTTATGAACCCACCCCCCAATTTTTTCTGAAAAATCTCGAAACATACTTTCCTCAGCCGAAGCCCTTTTTGGCTATGGCATCGGTCGCTTCCAGAAAGGGCCCGTCTTTCCAAGTTCCGCAAGCGTTGTGACCATTTCCCGGACATACTCTCGACTATGTGAGACCCAATCAAGGTCCAGGCGTCTGCGAAAATAGTTGCCTGAAAAGAGTTTGACCAAGTCTGAAAGCGAAAGGATACCCTCGGTAGTGGCCGGATCGAACCGGGCCCAATTTCGAATATGCTCTTCCGACCGGAAGAGGTTCATCGTGCTTCAGGCATAGGGAGCGTTTTCGAACCACTTCCAAAATGGCACCGCTACATACGCCATCAGACCCTGGGGCTCGGTTCGGAGGATTTGTCCGTCACGGATCTCTACCCGGATCGGAAGCCCGCAATCGAGACAGGGAGCATCGATCTGGATTGTTTTTCCTTGAAAGAGCCAGCAGACTGCCAGCGACTCAAAACCTCACTGCCCAAACCATTTCTGCTGTCCCTCGGAGGAATCCCTCTTATGGCACTCGCTGCCACACTGGCCGAAACCCCGTTCAAAACAAGAAGTTCCACGCCCTTTTTTAAGAGCGTTTGGAGGTCTCCCCATATCTCATCCTCACCATCATAAAAAATTGCCTCTTCATATTCTATGGGATGTCTTTTACGAGGATAAAAATAAACAGCAATATCAACGTCAGATAATTTATTGGCATTTCCTTTTGCTTGTGAACCATACAAGAAAGCAAAAGCAATATCTTTTCTTTGATTGAAATATTTTTTAAGCTCTTCTTTCAAGTTAGTTTTCATTTTTGATGGATAGACTTTGGTTCTATATTTTATAAGATTATCGATAGATGGCTGTGGTTTTATTTAGAATCTATTGAATTTATATGGAGAAGTCAACGGGAAATTAGAAGTTGTTATCCCCCTTTAGAAAACTGACCGTGTCCCATAAGTCAGGTGGCTGAGCACAAGGAAGGGGGCATGACCGGTGTAATTGAAGGTTTTGCATTTCGTATTTTGGTGTCATTCCCGTGAAAACGGGAATCCAGGACCAATAGAAACATCTGGATTCCTGCTTCCGCAGGAATGACAAACTTAAAAATTAATAATGATATCAACCTGTTAACAACATTAAACTTAACCCTTGTGTCCAGCGCCCCCACTTATGGGTAAGGATCAGTTTAGAAAAGGGGGAATTACCTGTGAGGTAGGAAAAGTTGTGAGGTAACAAATGAGGAAATTAATTTAGGGAACCCGAAATTGATACTCGTGAAAGTTCGCTTAACAAAGAAGGCCTGGGCCAGCAGCCCAGGCCTTCTGCTTAGAGTTTAGGCGGCTTTCTGACTTTTGTAGCTTGTTCGAATGCATAAGCCATACTTAGCAGTTTGTCCTCCTCCCAAGGACGAGCGACTATCTGTAAGCCGATGGGGAGACCTGTCTGGCTATAGCCAGCGGGAACAGAAATCGCTGGGTAACCAACTACGCTAACTGGATCACAGTTTCGAATAAACGTCAGGAAGGTATTAACCTTTTTTCCCTGGAGTTCTGTCTCCATCTCTTCGCCGATTTTGGAAGCCGGAAGCGGGGTCGTCGGAAGGAGCAACGCATCAAGGCCGGTCATCGCCTCTTTAAAACCGGAGATCATTTTGTTCCTGTCTTCTCGGACCGATTTTGCATAAACGTAACCGGGGACCGGCTTGGATTCAGGCGTCCCTTTTTGGCTACCCAATGCTCCCTTTACATCAGGCCCTAATTGATCCAGATATTTATCAACTGTGGCTTGTGAATCAAATGCTTTGAGATAATCCTCCATGTGATAGATGCACTCAGCCAAAACGATATTAAAGCCGGTGGGGGTAGCTAAATCCATATGTTTAACCTCGACCTCTTTAATCACTCCACCCATTTTTTGTATCTCTCCAATTGCTTCGTCAATTACTTTTTGGGTGTCAGGATGAATGACCTCAAAAAAGTATTTTTTAGGTACGCCAAACTTTTTCCCCTTTAAGCTACCTTTTAATAAGGCGGTATAGCGGGGTACAGGTTTTGAGGAGCTTTCCGGATCTCTTGGGTCCTCCCCTACGATGGACTCCAATATCATGGCTGAATCGATAACTGTGCGAGTAATCGGACCGATCACATCACGCATAAAGGATAGGTACATCATGCCTCCTCGTCCAACCCTGCCCAAAGTGGGTTTGAGTCCCACTACCCCACAGAGGGCTGCCGGAATCCTCACCGATCCACCCGTATCGGTGCCTATTGAACCGGCACAGAGAGCCGCTGCTGTCGCTGCACTCGACCCCCCGCTTGATCCTCCGGGGATTCTTGAAAAATCATAGGGATTTCGGGTAGGCCCATAATGCGGGTTGTTGGTGGTGATACCGAAGGCAAACTCATGCATGTTTGTTTTTCCAAAAATAATCGCCCCGGCTTGTTTCAACTTTTGGACGACATGGGCGTCTGTGGTAGGGATCCAAGAAGCAAGGACCCTTGAACCCCCGGTGGTCTTTATATCTTTGGTATCGAGATTGTCCTTGATGGCTATAGGTAAGCCGTGCAAGGGGCCTTTAAACTTCTTTTCTTTGACAAGTTTGTCAAGTTCTTCCGCCTGCTTTAATGCTGCATCTCCGGCCACTGTGATATAGGCATTTACACCATTTGGTCCATCAAATTTTTTAATGCGTTCGAGGTACATTTCAACAAGTTGTTTGGAACTGATCTCTCCGTTTTGGATCATTTTGGATAATTGGGAAAGTGGCAAGTCAGCCAAATCGCCGCCTGATGGAGATTTCCCCCATACCAAATCGTTCATCGAGGCTGTCAAAGCCAACCCTGTACCAATGGTCAAAGAGGTCTTCATAAATGTCCTACGATCCATTTCTCTTCCGTTGCCATTCATTTTTCTCCTCCCTTCCAGGACTTTGTGTAGTCCTCCATCCAAATGATTTCTCCCCCCAAAACTCCCTATCTTTTGATATCCACCACCCCCTTCCATGGTCTATTAGGAGAATGAGATCACAAATAAATTGAATTGGGTATCCCCATATTTGGGGATATGGACAGGGGAAGGCAAAATCAAGAAGAGATGTCCACTATTCCTTCGAACAAGCGGTAAATGAGTTCCGAGCGGGTTGTAGCATCCAGTTTCATGAAGATATGTTTTAGGTGTGTCCGAACGGTGGAGAAAGCAATGCCCAAGGCTGAGGCAATTTCCTGATCTGTCAGCCCTTTGAATACGAGTAGACAGATCTCAAACTCACGTGGACTTAATTGATGCCTCCTCGAAAGCAAATCTGCATCAATCTTTTCAGGGATTGAACGGTATGCCATCACTGCTGTAAGAGGCTTTGAATCCTGTGGAGAAAAAGTATGAATAGCAGATAGAAAAAATGGACCCCATTCTGTCTGGGAAAGGTTTTTTTTCATCAGAGAATAGATATGCTTATAGAAGGAGGAATATTCTGCATCAGACAGTTCCTCCTCTATCGTCTTGGCCTTATTGTTTCGGTAGAGAAGGTGACCAGCATCGTCAAAAAGGAATAGGGCAATTTGAGTATTATCCAGCAGTTCGCGCCAAAGGTTGGCCATTCCCTGTGCTGTGGCTATCACCCTGACATTTCGCAACGCATTGCGAAAATGGGGCAGGATTGCATCCAGAAGCGCTGCTTCATGTTTCCCAAAGTCAGGTTGGTTCTTCGCTCTCCAGATCCGTAAGTCTCCAATATTTAAATCACCGTCGTATGCATAAACGTTTATCCCATGATGAAGGCCATCTTTCATTAAGAAATCATTGAAGAACTCTGTCTTTTCCAATTCCTTCTGAGGCATAACTTCACAAACCAATGTAGCCCGGCGTCGTTTTTGTAAGGATGGCGTTATTGGATCGTGGAACTGGTAGTAGCTATCGTATCGCGCCAGATTGGCAGGGGTCATATTGAGAGCAACTACATGCTCGAAGACCTTTTGATCCTGATTCCAAATAAATGAAGCGAGAAAATCTGCGTTAAGGAGGCGTAGTAAGTCCTCGGAAATCTCCTTGCGGAGGGTATCTTGGTCCTGGGTTCTTGAAAGCTTTTCAAAAATCCTTAAAAGAAGTTTCACTTCGACCGATTTTAGATTCTGAAGTTCATTCCTCATTTTTGAAGTGATAAAAACTATAATAGATATTATTGAGTGGAGGTCTCTTGGAGACTGCAAACCTAAGACAAAATTGAATTTGTTTTTTTTAACCCTATATCTTTTTGAGAAATAGATTTTGCTTTATCTGCGGTTGGTTATAGGATGATGTGAAAGCCTCAATTTTGTTTAAAATGTATTGAATTTATAAGGAAAAGTCAATGACAATTAAAATCGTTGACTTTTGGGTGGGATTTAACAAAAATAATATTAATTATATTTTGAAGAGAGGAGATGAAAATTCGTGGCTAAAGCAGAGGTGAAGATCAGACCCATGGAACCGGAGGATATCAATGGGATTCTGGATGTGGACCGGAAGATCAGCGGCGTGCAGAGGGCCATCACTTATCGGGACCTGGTCAGAGAAGCGTTGGGTGGCGAGGTCGATGTGAGTTTTGTGGCCGAGATTGACAATCAATTTGTTGGGTTTGTCCTGGCCTACCTCACCTATGTCCGTGAACAGATTTCCGAGGCCTGTGTCATCCAGATCTTCGGGGTTGACCCTAAATACCAGAAACAGGGCGTCGCCTCCAAACTCATCCAGGCGCTCATAGAGAAGTGTCGCACCAAAAAGATAAAACTTATCCGCGTGATGCTCGATGAGCGGGATGGCGACTTGCAGGGCTTCTTCAAACGCCTTGGGTTTGATCGAGGCCGGTATGTAGATTTCTCCAAGACTCTTTAAAGATGGTCTCGTAAAAAGTCTGAGAAGGCTATTTTCTGTCATTCCTGCCCCGTAACATGGTACGGGGTAAACTCCAGCAGTCCCGCCAAAGGCGGGACAGTTTTTTCATGTAGTTAGAATTTTCTGGATTCCCGTTTTCACGGGAATGACGACTTTTTACGAGTTCATCAAGTTTTGGACATAGATTTGTCCTGTGACGTCCGAATTCAATCCTCCCTTTTTAAAAAAGTTTTAATCTCCACGTTTTCTCCATCTGTCATCACTGTAATGGCTCCATGCTTATCCGTTCTGAGTATCTTTGATCCCAATCGTTCATACCTCCCCATCACCTCCGGGTGAGGAAGCCGTCCGGTATTTCGTTCTCCGACGCTTAAAATCGCATAGTCAGGTTTCACCTTTTCGAGAAAGATCGGACTGCTTGACGAGGAACTTCCGTGATGGGGGACTTTCAGGATATGAGCCCTGAGCGGATAACCTTTTCTCACCATCCGTTCCTCTGCCTCCTTTTCAGCATCTCCGGTTAAAAGCAGTACGATATTCTTAAACCTCAGCCTCATCACCAGGGACTGGTTGTTGAGGAAGGCGGGATTCCTATGACTCACAGGGCCGGGGCTTCGGGCCGGTGGATTAAGGATGGAGATCTCGACCCCATTAATCATCTGAGAATTTGTATTTTCATTGAGGGAGAACCGTTCTATTTTTCTCCTCTGAAGCGTCTCTTCTAACTGGAGATAGGATTCCGAATCCCCGCGGAGCCCACTGCTCCAGAACCGACCGATTGAAAATCGGGAGGCAATGAAATTTAAACCTTTCAGGTGGTCAGGGTCAGGATGGGTCAGGACGAGGGTGTCGATCCTTTGAATCTTCTTCTTCCAGAGAAAAGGTGCGATCGCATTCTTTCCGATATCGAAACGGTCCTCATGAAGACCTCCGCCGTCGATCAACATCCTCTTCCCCTTAGGAAATTCGACCAGAATGGAGTCTCCATGGCCCACATCGAGGAAGGTGATGTGGAGGTTTTTGCGAAAGGCATCCTTCAGGCTCCAGTAGGCCAAATCCGCGGCGAGAAGGATGCAAATTCCGACGAAGAGATATCTGATCTTTTTTCCTTTCCGGAGATGGACGCATAAGAAAAGGAGGAGATAGTAGAGGATGATTTCAAGGGCTGTAGGAGTGGGGATATGGATGGATGCAAATGGAATGGAGGCGAAGAAGCCCACGACTTTGAGGAGAAGGGTCGCAAAGAATTGGTTCACCGTGATCAGAAGGCTGGCCAAGGGATAGAAGAAAAAGGAGAAGAGGGAAGCGGTCAGGCTGATGGGGACGATGAGAAAGCCCACCCAGGGAATGGCAAAGAGATTGGCCAGAAATCCGATGAGAGAGACCCGGTTGAAATGGAGCGCAACAAAGGGCGCGGTTCCCAAGGTGGCGACCAGGGTGACGATGAGAGAGAGTCTCACATATTTCCAGACCTTCTGTCCCCATGAGGTTTCCGTGGGGATCGTCAGGCCTTCTCGTTTGAGATCCCGGAGGAGGCGCGGCGTGAGATAGAGAATCGAAAGGACGGCCAAAAAGGAGAGCTGGAAGGAGACATCGAAGAGGGAAGGAGGTGAAAAAAGGAGGATAAGAAAGGCCGCCAGGGCAAGGGTGTGGAGGAGATGTCTCTCTCTATCGAAAACGATGGAGAGAAAGAAAATGATCACCATGATCGTTGCCCGTATCACGGAGATCCCTCCACCCGCGATGAAGGTGTAGAGGAGGAGGCAGGGAATTGTCAGGCCGGCCGCCCATTTTTTAACAGAGAGTGAGAGGAGAAGCAGCTCCGAACGCTTCATGACCCAGAGGAGCAAAGAGAAGGAAAGGAGAGCCACAATTCCGATATGGTCGCCTGAGATGGCCAGAAGGTGGGCGATCCCTGTGGCGACAAAATGCTCTCTCACCTCTTCGGGGATATTCCCTTGTTCCCCCAAGACGAGGGCCTGAAAGAGGGAAGAAGAAGGCGGTTTTCCTTCTTTTCCTAAAAAATCACGGATGTGATCCCTCCATGCTTCGATCCTCAGGAAGATGGGATTTTTAAAACCCTCACCCACCTTGACCCACCTCTTCTCATCGGACAAAAATCCGATGACGTGGATCCTTTCAAAAGCAAGATGTCGCTCGTAGGAGAAGACACCCGGATTATGAAATCCATGTGGCCGCTGAAGTCTGCAAAGAAAACGGAGGCGGTCCCCTAAATGGAGAGACCGGCTCTCCTCTTTCATAAAAAGGAGGAGATGACCTTCCACAGGGATGTGACGGTCTCCGGAGATCATCTTGTGGGATTTGATCAAAAGCTGGGTTCCGCTCTGAGTCCGCTGCGGGGAACGATCGATGATCCCCTCCAGCAGGATTTGTTGAGGACCAATGAAACGGGAGATGTGGGAGGAAGGATGGTTCGGATGGAAATAACTTTGCATCGAGAATATTCCGAGAAAAAAGAAGAAAGAGAGGGCAGCCCAGGAAGCCCATCGAATTCTTTTCAGAACGATCAGGAGGACCCAGAGTGCCAGAAGGATGAGGAGAAGGAACAGCCCTTGAGAAAAATAGGGGAGGTTAAAATGGCCCCCATAGAGCCCGATCGTATAGGCGATGAGGATGGGAATGAGAGGCAGGCGAAGCATTCCGGTTATCTCCGCCCCAGTGGGATCAAATTTTCAAAGATGATTCAAAATAATGAATATCAGAGATCTTTGTCAAGGAGAAAATGGGGGTTTCCCCCTCCCCAGGCCCAACACTCTAAGACTTCGTTTGTTGTACTATTCCGTTTTGCCTCGCCTTAATGGAAGCGAACGAACTCTTGATTTCTCCTCTGTAGGGGAAAGATTCATGTCGATCAGAATCTTCATGCGGTAATAACCGGAACGTCTATCTCCTCAACTCGCCATGCAGCGTAGGTGAGGGCCTGATCAATATCTTCCGGCTCAAGGTATGGATATAACTTCAGTATCTCATCCCTGGTCCGTCCGGCTGCAATCAGACCCACAATCGTC
The DNA here is from genome assembly GCA_020724025.1 of Syntrophorhabdus sp. The sequence goes on from DYHU01000003.1 coordinate 20,450, forward strand.
CCTACGGTGACACGGAGTCCGCGAATGCAGGGTTTTCCGTCCATGACTTGTTGATTAAAAGTGATTCGGTCGAGAGTCTTCATACTTACCTCCCCATCTATGAAATAGGATAGCACGAAATGAAACTGAACTCCATATCTTCCTTCCAACCCGGAATTGGGGATGCTTCCCTTCCAACCTATCCCACGCCTCTAAAACGAGGCGGAGAGTGCGGTATTCGCCGAATTCCCAGTCCTCTTTTATTTAAAGGTGCGGAAGGTTTCGCCAGGGAAAACCCTTCTTTTCGAATGTTTAAATTCCGAATTCCCTGCCTGCGGCAGGCAGGCGCAATCCGCATAGAAAGATTTGTTTTAAAATGGTTTCCATTCCGCATTCCGAAATCCGCAATCTCTCCGAGCCAGAGGGCTCTCTGAGCCGGAGGCCGCATTCCGCATTTGAATGGGCCAACTTTTTTATGGATGCCACACATCCTTCCTATTGTAAATGCATGTTTGCAAGACCTGAGCCCCTGTTTTTTCAGGCTGACCTTAAGGTGCGTGGCTAATACGGATACGGCCGGGTTGGACAGTAACAAAGGAGCCAGCTAATTTTTCACCTTGCTGCTTCACCAAATTGAGAACATCTCTTGAAATCTGCTTGCGGGCAAAAGTTGGGAATCGAAGGAAAATCACACCCAGCGTTTCTTGACCGTGGGAATAGACTAACCGACCAAAATCCTTATCTTCAGTCAATAAAATTCTTTCTTCACGGAGAGCAAGTCCGATGACCTCCGAGTCCTCGGCTCTTGGAGTACTCTCTGAAATACAAAGGACATCAAATCCGGCTCTCCTAAGGGCACGGACCACAGCGAAGTCGCAGCTTTCATCGGCGAGGAAGCGCATCGTCATTTCCTGGCTGCTCGTCTGGGAAAGCCCAAAATGAGCGTGTCCTCATGAGCCAATGTATCAGCCGCATATCGGATGGCAGCCTGGATATCTTCTTTGGTGAGCCTGGGATAGGCTTCCAAAAGCTCTCTTTCTTTCGCCCCTTGACTTAGCTTTCTGAGAATAAGTTCCACCGGAATTCGGGTCCCCCGGATTACAGGTTTGCCCATCATTACCTTCGGATTAATCTCAATTCGGTCAGTAATGGTCATATCAAACCTCCACTTTCTCTTAAAATAACGACAAGAAGGTCTTTCCTATAGAGGTATGATACAAAAGAGAGAGGGAATTGGCAAGCTTTAAGAAGTCGACAGCGCACCTTGCCGGCCAGTCAGAAGGGTTGGAGCTATTGACTTAAATATTCAGTCAATAGCTACTCACGACCCGGTGACCCCACGGCTCAACGATTTACCGTAATCAGGATTCCCTGCCTACCGGCCCCGGTCCCGACCGAGGGCGGGGCAGGCAGGAGCATTCCGCATAAGAAGATACTTCTTTTCAAATGCTTCAAATTCCGAAATCCGCAATCCGCATTCCGCATTTGAATGGGCCAACTTTTTATGGATGACACCCTGTCCTTGTAACCCCTCCTCATTGAGAACTAATACGGGTTGAAGCCCTGGGCATGTGCCCTTATGTAACGAGCCAAATGATAGGAAGCCATGTGCAAATCGCTTTCATTGATCCGGGTAGGCTCGTGTTGAATGAATGAGGGTAAGACTTGAGGGTTCAGAACCCAGACAGAAGATCCCTTTGGGAAGGGCTCCACGAACCATCCGGGGAACAACACAACGGGCCTGACAGGGAACTCCTTCCCGGTGCTGGCGCGAAGCATTTCGGCAAGCCATTTTGCGTTGCCCAGGGCTTGGGTGACTGGATTACGTTGAGGCTCAAACCCATTGACCAGAAGCGTTTTCCCGTCAAAGGTGACGGATGACGATCCCTTTGCAGGTTTGCTGTGCGTTTTGGTTTCCACAACGAAGACGCCTCGACTCGATAGAACGACATGGTCGAGGTTGAAGCCATCACCTACTAAATCATGGAAGACAATAGCACCTTCATTTTTTACCACATCGAGTTGCTCGGCGACAGCCCTCTCGCCGTCCCGGCCTAACTTCAGCCGCCGTACCTCCTTCGCGGTCTGCCTAAACGCAAATATACAGTACACAATCACAACAATTGCCACAGCAAACAATAGCCACGGATTAGGCTGAGAGTGTGTGAAGACTTGTATCCAAGCGCCCATAGCGAGGAGAAAGAAACCGAATGCAAACAGGGTGTAATTAAACTGCTTCTCATTTAAAAGGCGATTAATTTGCTCATCTATAGATTGCCCCGGAAGCCTCAGGAGAGGCTCCTTTAGGGGCGACTTGGAAGTTGATTTTTGCTCGGCACACTCATTGGCGTACTCCTTTGTGTCCTTTGCCCACCGCTTTATGCGCTATGTTAATAGAGTAGGGCCAACCTTTTTATGGATGACACCGACGAACAACAATACCGACTTACCAATGCCTCACCTCAGAGCGATCTAAGCATCCCCTCTTACCCGCTGCATGGTTGCCCCTACTACACCAGAAATAGATCATGCTGACAATAATAAGCATTTTTTGTGCCAGAATAGTTTGTTTATAACTTTTTGATTTAAAAGGTTTCTTACTGGTAGGCAAATTTGAGCTGGCCAAAAATTGGCCAAAAATGTCCTAAACCGGGACGGCTCGAGGGGACTTAGTTGAATTCTTTCACTTATTTTTCCTTATGGAAATCTTATCCCCCCTCCCCCTTCAATTGTTCTGGAACCTGCCAAATGCTGATTGCCGAATGCGGCCTCCGGCTCAGGCTCCGCCCCAGCCTCCGGCTCAGAAGAGCCTCTGGTTCGGAGAGAAGGGCTTCTGCCCCGGAGGGAGAGCCTCTGGCTCGGAGAGATTGCGGATTGTAAAAACATACAAAAATCATTCATCCAACTGAATCCCACCAACATCCCGCACCCTCCCCCATTTTAATCTGATCCTTACCCATAAATGGGGGCGCTGGACACAAGGGTTAAGTTTAATGTTGTTAACAGGTTGATATCATTATTAATTTTTAAGTTTGTCATTCCTGCGGAAGCAGGAATCCAGATGTTTCTATTGGTCCTGGATTCCCGTTTTCACGGGAATGACACCAAAATACGAAATGCAAAACCTTCAATTACACCGGTCATGCCCCCTTCCTTGTGCCCAGCCACCTGACTTATGGGACACGGTCAGCATTTTAATGGGGAGGGAAAAAGGGTGATAGGATCATAATTCCATTTCGTGATCCTATTAATCGCTCCATGATCGAATTCGTTCCTACTCTTCTCCTTTTCATCCCAACCCCCCCGCGTTAAGGGGGAGGGCAAAGGTAGTTTAGGAAAGGGAGGGGCTGAGTAGTTTAGTTATTACCACGTTTATTACCACGTTTAATGATCTTATTACCACGTTTCTCCCAAAGAGCCTTCCGGCCAGTTCCTTTGCAGAGAAGTCTCCCATTGTCACGGAGTCGATTTAAAACCACGCGTATCATATCCCTGCTGACGGAAAGACATGCCTGCTCCAATTCTGATATGGAAAAAGTTGACGGGAGTCTTTCGATTGCATGTTCAATCAGGGCCGTTTTAGCTCCCCGAGCCTTTGTTATGGTTCCTACCCGTTCTTCAAATTCACGGCAGGCTTTAATTAGCGTACCCAAGAAATACTCCCACCATGGCTTCAACCGGTGTTGTCCTTGGCGCCAACCCGTAGAGGACATTTGGAGTGCTTCGTAATATGTTTCCTTGGATTGCTCGATGATACGCTCCAAACTAATGTAACGACCCACCTCAAAATCACATTGATGCAGAAGGAGAAGGGTCAGGAGCCTTGAAACTCTTCCATTTCCATCGGCGAAAGGATGGATGCACAGGAAATCCAGAATGAATGCAGGGATCAATAAGAGGGGGCTAACCTTTCGTTCATCCCATGATCGGTTAAATCGAACACATAACTCCTTCATGTAAAAAGGAGTCTCACTTGCCGCAACCGGAATGAAACGTGTAACCCATCGACCATCGGGCAGCCTCTCTTCAATGGTATTGTCCCTCCTTTTCCAAAGGCCAGCGGGAACATCAGTTTGAGCGTAAATTTCCCGATGGAATAAAAGAATAGTCTCTTCGCTAATTTCAAATTTCTGTGGGGTTGTATGGATTTGTGATAGAACATTTCTATACCCAAGGACCTCTGCCTCTGACCGGTCTTTAGGGTTCTCCGGATGAAGCATCAATTCCCTGAACCGTTCTGGTGCAACTGTCACTCCTTCAATTCTATTTGAGGATTCAGTACTTTCAATGATAGCCACTCGCCGAAGAGATTCCAACACTTGCGGCGTTTGATGACGAAACAGATCTTGTCGTCCTTTAAACTCACCCAGGATCTGAATCATTCCTCCCATCTCAATAGGGATCGCCTGCTGTTCAAGAAATTCACGGTCTAATGATTTCATTCCTTTTGGTCTCCGTAAGGGATTGTCTCTTCTCTCACCTGCATGGGTTGGGTTACTGCATCTATTGAGAGATAATAATGATCGACTTTTTTGACCCATTCGACAGTTTTCAAACGCCGCTCAGGGTAAACTTCGTGCCATTCGAGGCGGGCTGGGTCTTTAATTGATTTCAAAAAAGGGTCATTACAACATTACCCTCTCTTTTACCCTCTTTTTGGCGTAACACTTCCTTTCGTGCGATGAAGAGCTAATTAAAACGCTTATATTTTTATGAGCGCGCTTATATTTATGAGCGGAGTTCATACCAAGCCCCTTTCCTACAACCGCCCTCAATAAATGAGGGCGCTACAGGTTTGAAATCAAAAATCTTTTCAAATCCCCCCTCGCCCCCCTTTCCTAAAGTGGGGGATAAAACCTTTTTCACCCCCACCCCGACCCTCCCCTGCCTACCGGCAGGCAGGCTCTCCCGCCAGGGGAGACGGGTAGATTGGCCTGATGGCGTCTTTATGGCGTCTTTGTGACGTGTTAAAATATACTCCGTTCCCTTACCAGTCAAACCCGGGGGACGTAGTTGAATTCTTTCACTTATTTTGCCTTCCAGAAATCTCATCCACCCTCACTTTTCAATTGTTCAGGAACCTGCCAAATGCAGATTGCCGAATGCGGCCTCCGGCTCAGGCTCCGCCCCAGCCTCCGGCTCAGAAGAGCCTCTGGTTCGGAGAGAAGGGCTTCTGCCCCGGAGGGAGAGCCTCTGGCTCGGAGAGATTGCGGATTGTAAAAACATACAAAAATCATTCATCCAACTGAATCCCACCAACATCCCGCATCCTCCTATGTCCCTCCTTGCGGGACTACGGAGGACAGGTAGCGCATAGCGACATACTTAACCGCAAACTGTAAGGCGTGAGATTCCTGCCCCGTCCTCGGTCAGGACCAATGTCTGCGGCAAGGGACTTCGGCAGGCAAGTATGGCGTAAATCCTTAAAAAAGCACTTCGTTCGAGAAACGTCACAATTCATGCAAAAAGGATGATTATACGATTGGTCATCCCCCCACCAGCTAAAGGAATGATTTCTCTTCATCTCTTGAAAGAAGAAGCCATTTCCAAACAGGTATTAACGGCACATCCTTGCCATTGATCGTCCGCCCTTCCTCCTGATCATAAGTCAGTATTCCCCCCTTGGGGATTTTGTGCCGGCGCATGGCTTCATACAACCCCTTTAGCTCACGCTGTTCATTGCGAGGCGTAACTTCCCAGCAAACCTGCCAGGCCTCGGAAGGGTATCTGCCCTCCTGTAAAATGAAATCGCACTCTTGTATCTCTTTGAAATAGAACATCCGGCGCTGGCGGCGAAGCAGTTCCAGGGCAACGACATTTTCCAGAAGGTACCCCCGGTTTTCTGTAAACGCCTCTCCCAGAAGGGCAAACCCCGTGTCTATCAAGTACACCTTCTTTGGATTCATCATTCGCTTTCTTTGAGAATAGGCAAATTTCTCGCTGGTGATCAGAAAAAATGCCTCCTCCAAAAAGTGAAGATAATTTGATATAGTGCGTTTGCTTCCCGTTAACCCTGCCGTTTTTAGTTGCCTTTCAAACATGGAAATCGAAAAAGTCGTGGAATAGCTCTCCAGAAGGCTGTCCATCATCCGGTCCAGGACCGGCCGGGCTTTAATGTTATATCGTTCAAGGATGTCTTTATAGAAAACCGTCCGGTAGTAGGTTTGAAGAAGTTTGCGTTTTTCTGGAGTCCCCTCCCGCGACAGCGTCTCGGGAAAACCTCCGAATTGAAGATAGTTATCAAAGGCCTGGATCAGTTGGCCGCGCTGAGACGTATGAAGCATGGCCGTATCGAATGTGATATGATGGAATTGCAGGAACTCACGAAAGGAGAACGGCAACATCAGAACATCTTCGTACCGTCCCCGGAGTTCGGTGGCGATCTCCTGGCTCAGGAGAGAGGAGTTGCTTCCTGAAACAACAATGCTGTAACGGCGACGGTTGTGAAGCGTACGCAGGATGCGGTTCCATTCCGAAACGTGCTGGATCTCGTCAAAGAATAAGAACCTTGGATGCCGTCCTGCAAGCTGCTGAAACACCGTAAACAAGTTATCGACATCAGGGGGACCAAACCCTGTTAATCGGTAATCTTCGAAGTCTACAAAGAGAATATCCTCTTTCAAAACCCCCTTCGATTCCATAAGGTTCTTAATGAGTTGATAAAGGCAGTATGTTTTTCCTGCTCTTCGTGGTCCAGCCACAGCCAAGATGGCCCGTTGCTTCTCCAGATCGAGAGAAGGCATTTCCCTAAGTGTTAATGGAGGGAAAACCATTTCACGAAGCCATTCAGCGATGACTTGAAGGAGCTGGTCTCTTTTCATAAATTGTTTACTTAGGGAAACAAATATATATAAAATTGTTTACTTTGTCAATTTGTTTAGGCTTGTAAATCAAGGGGACATTCTTAAATTTTTTTCACTTTCCAGGGGATGTTGCTGAATCTTTCACTTATCAAGGCCTTTAAACCCCAATGGAGTTAAAATTTTTGATAAAATCCCCTCTCACTCCCCTTTGCCAAAGGGGAGAACTCATTGTAATCTCCCTTTTATTAAGGGGGATAATAACAGAGGGTTCAGCATGCTCTATAGTGGCCTCATTATCAGAAAAAATTTAAATCAGGGATTTCTTTTCGCTCAATTGGGCTTTAAACCCATTTTAAAAGTTTGCCCTACCTTATCAAAGACAGTATGAAAAATCAACCCATTCGGAGTCTTTTATCGGTCACCTCGAATTCAGTTCGGGGGTTCATAAAAATTGACAAAAAATTTGACATTATTGAAAAAAATCATATAATTATTTGGTTAAAAATAGGTCATGAAAGGAGGGGGAAGATGGATGCCTGGCATTCGAATAAAAGAGAACGAATCCTTTGAAAACGCACTCCGGCGATTTAAGAAACAGGTTGAAAAGACCGGGATATTGTCCGAGGTTCGGAAAAGGGAACATTTTGAAAAACCCAGCATTAAGAGAAAGAAAAAAGCCCTGGCCGCCCAGAAGAGAGCAATGAAAAGGATGCGGAAATTCGTGGATAGAGGATAAGAATGAACCTGGAAGAAAAACTACTGGAAGAGATGAAGCAGGCGATGAAGACGAATGATAAAATCCGGCTCTCCACCATCCGGATGATTCGTTCGTCTTCAAAGAATAAAGAGTTTGAACTGAGAAGAAAGCTGGAGGATGAGGATGTCATCAAGGTCATCCAGGGGATGGTGAGAAAAGGCGAGGAATCCATTGAACAGTTTCAGGCTGGAGGACGAAACGATTTGGTGGAGAAGGAGAAGATGGAGATAGAGATTCTGAAATCCTTTTTACCTCAACCCATCAGTCAGGAAGAAATGATCAAGATGATCGATGAAACGATTCAGGAGACCCAGGCCTCGTCCTTAAAAGATTTAGGGAAGGTGATGAAGGCAGTCATGCCCAAATTAGGGGGGAAAGCCGATGGCAAAGTGATCAATCAGCTGGTCAAGGAAAGGCTTTCCCCTTAAGTTCCTCCTTGTCAATAGAGCTGTTTTCCTTTTTCTTGCTTTATGGATAATCGTTCCCTTAAGGCATTAGAGTTCCACTCCCTTTTAAACATCTTAAAAGATTTTTCGATCTCACCTCTGGGTCAGAAGAGGTGTCTGGCCCTCACGCCCATTCGGGATCGGTTCCTCATCGAATCGAGATTAACCGAAGTCATCGAACTGAAAGAGATTCTGGAAACCCTGGTGGACATTCCCCTCAGGGGGCTCAAGGACATTGAGGGCCTCTTGAAGAGATTGGAGGTGGAAGGATCGGTCCTCCAGGTCCAGGAGATCCTGGATATTCACCGGCAGATGGTGTTGGGCAAGGGACTCAAGCGGTTCTTCCTTAAATCGGAGGTGAAGGCCCCTTCCCTTCAGCAGAAGATTTCGAACCTTTCCTCTCTCAAGGCTCTGGAAAAAGAGATCCTTCAGGCCATCCATACGAAGGGTGAGATCCTCGACCGTGCCAGCCCGGGCCTTTCGGATGTCCGCCATCGATTGAGAGCGGTTAGAGAGAAGGCAAAGGGGGCGCTCGAGCGCCTCCTTCACAGGGAAGATCTCCAGCCGATCTTTCAGGAGGATTTTATCACCTTAAGAAACGGGAGGTATGTCCTCCTTCTCAAATCCGATTTCAAACACCGCCTCGAAGGGATCATCCATGACCAGTCCCATAGCCATAGGAGCCTCTTCTTTGAACCCCTTCAGGCCGTCCCCTTCAACAATGAGATCAACATACTCACGGCAGAAGAGAAGGAGGAGGAATACCGGGTTCTCGAAGATCTCTCCGGGAAGATAAGGGGAGAGCTTCCGTCTCTCTGGAGCGATTTTGAAATCCTGGGAGAGCTGGATCTCCTTTATGCCATGGCAAGACTCACCCTTCTTTTAAAAGGAATCAGACCCGAATTGAATAGGGATCGAAAGATCGCGATGAAGGAAGCGAGAAGTCCTCTCCTCAGCCTCCAGAAAGGAGTTCAGGTCGTCCCGGTTGACCTCCGGATGGGAGAGTCCATCCGGACCCTTATCATCAGCGGAGCCAATGCAGGTGGAAAGACGGTCGCCCTGAAGACCCTCGGGCTTTTGACGCTGATGGTCCAATCCGGCCTTCCCATCCCTGTTGCAGAGGGAAGCGAAGCGGCCATCTTTGATGAAGTCTTTTCCGTGATCGGCGATGAGCAGAGCATCGAGGAGAACCTGAGCACCTTCTCCGCTCACCTCCTCCATGTGAACGAGATTCTGGAAAAGGCAGGGCCTGGCTCTCTCGTCCTTCTCGATGAGCTGGGGGTGGGAACAAATGTCTCTGAGGGATCTGCCCTTGCCATGGGATTTTTGGACCTGTTCAGGGAGAAAGGGGCCTGGACCGTGGTCACCACCCACTTCGATAGCCTCAAGGCCTATGGATATCTTCATCCGAATGTGGAGAATGTGTCGGTCAGGTTTGATGAGAAGACCCTGCAACCCCTCTATATTCTTTCCTATGGATCCTCGGGAATGAGCAATGCCTTCTTCGTGGCTGAGAAATTAGGCGTCTCGGAAAGAGTGATGGAGAAGGCTCGCCGGCATCGTAATGGAAGTGGCCAGGAAATGGCTCGAACCCTGGAGGGACTGGAGAGGTTGAAGGCGGATGCGGAGAGGCAGAGGCAGGAGTGGATCCGCAGGAGGGAGGAGGCGGATCAGGAACATCAGAGGTTGAAAGAGATTCTTGACCGGATCAAGAGAGGAAGGGAGGAGGTTTTCTCCCGTGCCGAGGAAAAGGCGAGAAAGGCGGCTCAGAAGGTGGAGGAGGAATTGAAGGCATGGCTGAGACTGCAAAAGGAGAAACCCCCTTCTCAGGTCCGCCGAAAAGAGATTCAGGAGATCAGAGAGATCTTTTTTCCCTCCATCCGGAGGAGAGGCCCTCATGCGACGCCGGGTGGCTTAAAGATCGGCGATCGTGTTAGAATTGAAAGTCTGAAGAGAGGAGGAATTCTCCTGAAGATGGAGGAATCACTCAACCGTGCCGAGGTGATGATGGAGAAGGCAAGAGTGATTGTTCCCCTCAATGACATCATCCAACCGACAGATAAAGAAGGGGATGAGGAGGCGGGAAGGAAAAATTCAACCGTACCCCGGAGAGATGTTGAGGAAGCTCAGACAGAATTAAATGTGATCGGCCTGACCGTGGAGGAGGCGCTTCCAATTGTGGATAAATTCATCGATCAGGCCCTCCTGCACGGCCTGGAGAAGATTCGGATCATCCACGGCATCGGATCCGGAAGATTGCGGACTGCAATCGGAAAATATTTAAACACACACAGAGGGGTCAAACAGGTTGCTCCGGCCGATGTTCATAGAGGCGGCGCCGGAATCACTATCGTTGAGTTGAGGTAAGCATCTTTTGACAGACGCCTTTTTTTCAGAGGAGAAGATTTCAGAGATCCGGGACCGGGCCAGCATCCTGGAGGTCGTCTCAGACTATGTCAGTTTGAAGAAGACCGGAAGGAATCATAAGGGATTATGCCCATTCCATTCGGAAAAAACCCCCTCGTTTATGGTAAACGAGGAGAAGCAGATCTTCCACTGCTTCGGGTGCGGAGAGGGAGGTGATGTCTTTGCCTTTTTGATGAAGGCGGGTCATTTTTCATTCCCGGAGGCTGCCGAAGAGCTGGCGAAACGATACGGGATCGAACTTCTGCGAAGAGAACCCTCACCCATTCAGAAGAAGGAGATGGCCAAGAGGGAAGTCCTCTTCCGGATCAATGAGTTGGCATCGGAGTATTTCCACGACCTCCTGACCCAGAAGAGAGAAGGCGAGGTGGGGAGGAAATATCTCTCCCAGAGGAGCGTGAGCGAGCAGATCGTCAAGGAACACCGATTGGGCTATGCGGTCGAGCGCTGGGATGGACTGGTCCAGCACCTGAGAGAGAAAAAGGTCCCCCTGGAGCTGGCATGGGAACTGGGGTTGATCCTTCCGAAGAAGAAGGTCGGAGACTCGACTCTACGAGAGGGTCGGAGACTCGACTCTACGAGCTGGTATGACGCTTTTCGAAAGAGGATCATCTTTCCGATCTTCGACCTCCATCAGCGGGTCGTCGGGTTCGGAGGGAGATTGATCGGAGAGGGACAACCCAAATATATCAACTCTTCGGAGTCGAGCGTCTATCATAAAGGAGAGGTTCTCTATGGCCTCCAGACGGCGAAGCGTTACGCCTCGGAGAAGGATGGGGTGATCATCGTCGAAGGTTATTTCGATCTCCTCACCCTCCACCAGTATGGATTGAAGCACAGCGTCGCCACGCTTGGGACCGCCATGACGGCCCAGCATATCAGAACCCTGAAGCGATATACGAAAAATTTGATCACCGTCTTCGACCCTGATCCGGCAGGGATTCAAGCCACCCTTCGCACCCTCCCCCTCTTTTTAGAAGAGGAGGTCACAGGCAAGGCCATCCTTCTTCCAAAAGGGGAAGACCCCGACACCTTTCTGAAGAAGGGAAATCTGGAAGATTTTGAGAAGAGATTGGCCGGGGCCATTCCGCTCATCGACTTCTTTTTCGAATGGTTGATGAAGACCCATGATGTGAAATCGATCGATGGAAAAGTGAACATTGCAAAGGAAGCAATGGCCATGATCCGGAGAATCCCGGAAAAAATCCGGAAGGATTTCTATGTGAGAGCCCTGGCCGAAAGGCTGGATATTAAGGAATCGATCTTATACGAGATGATCCGATCTTCTTCGAGAGAGCGGCCCCCATCCGCAGAAACCATTAAAAAGAGACCGCCCGAAGAAAGTTTCCCGAAATCTGAGGAGATGGTCATTCGCCTCATGGTCCACCACCCCGAACTGATTCCGGCCATTTCAGAGGAGGGGATTCTGGATGAGTTTGAGAGCCCTCTCCTGAAGAAATTGGGTCAGGGATTGGAAGGCCTCTTTCAGAAGAAGGGAAAACTGGACCTCACAGAGGCGCTGGGAGGTTTTGATGAGGGTCTGAAGGAAAGGCTTTGCGGATACGCCCTTCAGGAGAGCGGCGTGGAGGAACATCAACGGGAACGGATTTTGAAAGACTGTATCGAGAAGATCCGCAGAAGGAAACTGAAGAAGGATGAGAGCGATTTGCTCAGGAGAATTAAGGAGGTTGAGAAACAAAGGGAGGGGAGAGGACTCGAAGCCCTCTTGATGGAGCATCAGGAACTGGCAAAAAGAGAGAAGGGACTCTTAAAGGGCAATCTCCGAAAGAGTTAACCTTAATGTTGAATTGAAAAGGGAGGCGAGTGTGCTTCCAATCCTTTACAATTGCGGATTTTTATATGTTTTATAGGCAACCGACGATGTCACCAGAGGTGATCTTTGTGATATGCTTGGAAACTGATTAGCAAAACGTTTAGAGGTGCCGCTGTAAATGATTTACAGCACACCCACCTCCCTTTTCATATAATTTTTATCAACTGTGAGGTTGAGGAGAAACGGATGGGAAGAGGAACAAAGGCGAAAGAGACGGAACAGATGATCTCCCTGGGGGAAGAGAAGGGGTTTATCAACTTCGATGAGGCGAACGAGGTTCCCCCCAATGATATCGTCTCTTCCGACCAGATCGACGATGTCCTCATGATGTTTGATGAGATGGACCTCGATGTGGCGGAGGACCTCCAGAGCCTGAAAGTCGGAGGCGAGAAGATACTGGAAAAAGAAGAGGAGGAGGAGTTAGTCTTAGAAGGTTTCGGCAGGGCGACGGATCCTGTTCGGATGTATCTCCGTGAGATGGGATCGGTCTCCCTTCTTACCCGGGAGGGGGAGGTAGAGATTGCAAAGAAGATCGAGAGCGGTAAGAGGGAAGTGTTGAGCATCGTGTTGACCTGTCCCATGGCCGTCAAAGAGATCATCAATCTGGGCATTGCCATCAAAGCCGGAAAGATCGAGATCCGTGAAGTGACCAACGAGATCGACGAGGAGGAGACGAGCGTTGAAGAGGAGCAGATTCAGAAAAAAAGAATTCTGGATCTGATCGAAAGGGTCCGGCGCAATGAAGAGGGAATTCGACGACTTCTGAAAAAGAAGGGGGTTTCAAAGAAGAAAATTCAGGCTCAGATAAGGAAGAAGCATGAGGAGATCATCGAATTTCTCAAGCAGATGAATTTGAGAGATATTCAGATCAACCGGATTGTTCAGAAGATGAAGCAGATGCTCAACCGGGTGGAGAAGGCGGAGAACGAGATCAAAAAGATCGAAGAAAGGACCGGGATCTCGGTCAAAGAAGCACGCGCCCTTCTGAAGAAGATCAAGGTCAGGAAGTCCAGAGAAAAGATTCTCCTCCTGAGTCGGGGTTTGAGCAAGACCGATCTCCAGGAGCTCGACCGGTCGGCGAAAAACAGCCAGAGGAAAATCGGCCGGGTGGAGACGGAGTGTGGTTTAACCGTCCAGAAATTGAAGTCCGCCGTGAAGGCCATCGTGATCGGAGAGGTCAAGGCCCGGGAGGCCAAGAGCGAACTGGTGAAGGCGAACCTGAGGCTGGTCGTCTCCATCGCCAAGAAATATACGAATCGGGGACTTCAGTTTCTCGACCTGATCCAGGAGGGGAATATCGGCTTGATGAAGGCGGTGGATAAGTTTGAATACCAGCGGGGTTATAAGTTCAGCACTTATGCGACCTGGTGGATTCGCCAGGCCATCACCCGGGCCATTGCGGATCAGGCCCGGACGATCCGCATCCCTGTTCATATGATTGAGACGATCAACAAATTGATTCGGACATCGAGATATCTCGTTCAGGAAATCGGACGAGAACCCACCCCGGAAGAAATCGCCGATAGGATGGAGATGCCCCTGGATAAGGTGAGGAAGGTGTTAAAGATCGCCAAAGAGCCTATCTCCCTGGAGACCCCCATCGGAGAGGAGGAGGACAGCCATCTGGGAGATTTCATCGAGGACAAAGGCATTGTCTCCCCAATGGATGCGGTGATCAATACCAATCTGGCGGAGCAGACCCGGAAGATCCTTTCGACTCTTACGGCGAGAGAGGAGAAGGTCCTGAGGATGAGATTCGGCATCGGGGAGAAGTACGACCATACTCTCGAGGAGGTGGGACAGGATTTCGATGTCACGCGGGAGAGGATCAGACAGATTGAGGCTAAGGCATTGAGGAAACTTCGGCACCCCAGCCGGGCGAAGAAATTGAAGAGCTTTCTCGAAACATAAATAGTTCGGAGGCAGCAGTCTCGTAGTTTCATAGTCAGATAGTCCCATAGTCTTTGACTACCCGACTAACAGACTAATAGACTATGCGACTAATAACTCAAGACTCCGAACTCCGAACTAATACAGGGTTGACACCCTGAGAGGATAGCATATAATGAATAGAGGGCCCATAGCTCAGTTGGTAGAGCCACCGGCTCATAACCGGAAGGCCCCTGGTTCGAACCCAGGTGGGCCCATTGGGAAGAAGGAGGGTGATCCATATCAGCTTCCTGGGGATCAAAAAATTCGGCATGCAGGACTGAGAAAGAGTGCACCCTCCGGTGCACTCTTTCTGTTTGCGGAAAAAAATAACAAGAGGGGAGGTCGCCATTGAGGGAACATCTGGAGCTTCTTTGGGAACTTCAAAAGCTCGATCTCGACCTGAAGAATATTGAGGAAGAGCGAGACCGTTATCCCAAAGAGATAAAAAAGTTGGATGAAAAGCAGAACCTCGAGAAAGAGAGGATTCATAAGGAGAGGGAGAAACTCGAATCGCTGGAGAAGGAGCGGAGGCAGAAAGAGAAAAATCTCATTGGAGAGCAGGACAAGATCAAACGGTCAGAGGGAAAGATGCCCGAGGTGAAGACCAATAAGGAATACCAGGCCCTCCTCAGCGAGATCGAGACCTTCAAAGAAGTGGCGGGCCGGGTGGAAGAAGAGATCCTGCTCGTTATGGACGAGAGCGACGAGCTCAAGAAACAGCTCTCCAAACGGGAAAAGGAGATCGCCATCACCCTGGAGAAGGTTGAGGCGGAGAAGAGGAAGATCCAGGAGAAGATGGAACAGGATGAGGCGGTCTGGAAGGAGAAGTCAGAACGGAAGGAGACCCTGTCGAAACAGGTCGAATCGAAACTCTTCAAACTTTATAATATGCTGAGAGAGAAGAGACAGGGGATAGGGATGGTGAACGTCAGGAATGAGACCTGCCAGGGCTGTTTTGTGAATGTCCCTCCCCAGATGTTTATCGAAGTTCAGAAGAACAATTCCCTCATCCGGTGTCCCAATTGTAATCGGATCCTCTACTGGGACGGAAATGGAGAGAAGAAGTGAAGGAGAGGGAAAGGGAGTGTTTCATCCGGAAAGGTCCCGACCTTCTCATCTTTGTCGATGGCGCCTCGAGGGGAAATCCGGGAATGGCAGGCGCCGGGGTTTATATTACCGATCGAGAAGGAAAGAGGATTGCTGGAACAGGACGATATCTCGGCCATAAGACCAATAACGAAGCGGAATATGGAGCCCTTCTGTTAGGGTTGCAGGAGGCCAAGAGGCTTGGGGGAGAGTCCATTCGCATCTATACGGATTCGGAGTTGATCGAAAGGCAGGTCAAAGGAGTCTATCGGGTGAAGGAGCTTCATCTGAGAGCCCTTCATGGGAAGGTGATGGAGAATATAAAGGAGTTTTCTTCCTTTGAGATCGAATCCATCCCGAGGGAAGAGAATCAGGAGGCTGACCTTTTAGCCAATCAGGCGATTGAGAGGAAGATAACCAGAGAGAAAGGAGGGATTCGAGGGGGAAGAGATGGCCGCTCCTCATCGCCACCCGTAAGGGGGGCGATCGGGGGGAGGAAAGTCCGAGCTCCACAGGGCAGGGTGGTCCGTAACGCGGACGGTCCTGTCTCCAAAGAGACAGGATAAGGAAAGTGCCACAGAAAAAATACCGTCCCGTGAAATATGATTTTACGGGATAAGGGTGAAAAGGCGAGGTAAGAGCTCACCAGTGCGCTGAGCGATCGGAGCAGCTTGGTAAACCCCACCCGGAGCAAGACCAAATAGGTCCCGCTTCCTTCCCGTGAATACGGGAAGATGAGAAAAGCCCATTCAAATTTATTCCCGATGCTGATGCATCGGGAGTAAAGGCGGGACGGGTAAGGTCGCTTGAGGTCCTGAGCAATCAGGATCCCAGATAAATGGCCATCATCCCGACTCCCCCCCCACGGAGGAGCCAGGGTACAGAACTCGGCTTACGGTCCCCTTCGAATTCCCCTTCTTTTATAAGGAGATTGTGTTGTAAGTCCGTTCATGGTCCGAACGGACCTGTTCTGAGTGAACCGTTCGTCCTGAGTCCCGCCCAGGCGGGATCGAAGGGCGAATGATGAATTTCGATTATGAAAAAGGAACTTACCCCAGACCAGAGAAGACGGCGGAACGAACTGATCATCATCGGCGTCATCTCCGTCCTCATCATCATCCTCACCACCCTTGAGATGAAGATTCCCCAGGTGGGGGACCAGATTCCGATCGCCAATAATATCATCGTCTTCAGCCTCATCAACATTAATATCATCCTGATTCTCCTTCTGATTTTTCTGGTGATTCGAAACCTTGTCAAACTGATCTTTGAACGAAAGCGTGAAGTTCTCGGAGCGAAACTGAGAACCAAACTGGTGGTGGCCTTTATCAGTCTCTCCCTTGTGCCCACTTTTCTTCTCTTCTTTGTCGCTGTCGGATTTATCACCAATAGTGTGGAGCACTGGTTTAAGGCTCAGGTGGAGCAGTCCCTCCAGGGGTCTCTGGAGGTGGCACAGACCTACTACCGCGATTTCGCCAACCAGTCGGTATCCTCTGCCAAACAGATCGGGCGCCACCTCACAAAGCAGGGCATCTTAAAAAGAGAGACAGGGCTGACTCCTCTGAGAGAAGCTCTTGAGTTGAAACGGCAGGAGTACCATCTGAGCACCCTTGGATTATTCTTCAAGGAGGGAGAAAGCTTCATCAGGGTGGAAGACCCTGCGCTTAAGGCCGTCTCCCTCTCGCCTCCGAAAGACTTATTGGAGGTGGGGTTTTCAGGGAAGGAGGTATCGAGGACCCTGCCGGTTGGAGAGGGAGAGATGATTACAGGCATCGCCCCCATCTTCCATCCTTCGGACAGGGGAGAAGTCATCGGCGTGGTGGCGGCCTCTTACTTTATTCCGAAGAGTCTTGCGGGAAAAATGCGCGAGATCTCCGAGGCCTTTGTCGATTACAAGCAGTTGAAGGTCCTGAAAAAACCGATCAAGTTCAGTTATATGATGGCCCTTCTGATGGTCACCCTTCTCATCGTCTTCTCAGCGATCTGGTTCGGCATCCGTCTGGCCAGAGATATCACCGTTCCGATTAAGGAGCTGGCGGAGGCCACCCACCGGATTGCCGAGGGAGATCTTAACTTTCGGATCGAGATGAAGGCCGGCGATGAGATCGGGAGGCTCGTCCAGTCCTTCAATCAGATGACCGGAGACCTACAGGTGAGCCGTTCCGAGTTGGAACAGCGGAAGAAATATATGGAGATTGTCCTGAAGAATGTGGCCGCAGGGGTCGTCTCCATTGATGATCGTGGGATGATCACCACGATCAATACTTCTGCGGAGCAGATGCTGAAGGTGAAGGGAGAGACCGTTCTGGAGAGAAGGTTCTCAGAGGTGCTTGAAAAAGAGTATGTGGAGAGAATTGAAGAGTTGTTAAGCGAACTCAGATCTTCCCAGAGGGATTCGATTGCAAAACAGCTTACGGTTCCGATCGGGGGTAAATCGCTCTCCTTTCTGATCAATCTGGCGACCTTGAAGGACGAAGAGGGAAGGCCGCTCGGTTTTGTGGCGGTCTTCGATGACCTCACCCAACTGATGAAAGCCCAGAGGGTGGCGGCCTGGAGGGAAGTGGCCCGGAGAATCGCCCATGAGATAAAAAATCCATTAACCCCGATTCAACTTTCTGCCCAACGGTTGCGGAAACGATATCTGGAGAAACTTGATCAGGATGGCGCGGTCTTCGATGAGTGCACACGGACCATTGTGAAACAGGTTGAAGAATTAAAAGGGATGGTCAACGAATTCTCCAACTTTGCCAGGATGCCCGCCTCGAATCCCACCCCCAATCGTCTCAACGAAATCATTCAGGAGACGCTTGTCCTCTTTAAGGAGGCCCACAAGGATGTCCGGTTCCATTTCGTCCCACACGACCTTCCCGCCTTTAATCTTGACCGGGATCAGATGAAGCGGGTGATGATCAATCTCGTCAAGAATAGCCTTGCCGCCATTGACCAGGGAGGAGAGATCAATATCCAGACAAGTTATGACCCCAAACTCCAGATGGTTTGCCTCGAGGTGAGCGATAATGGGTGCGGGATTTCCGAAGAAGACAAGGGAAAGCTCTTCGAGCCCTACTATTCCACCAAAAAGACCGGAACGGGACTGGGATTGACTATCGTCAATGCCATCATTGCCGACCACAATGGGTACATCCGGGTCCGCGACAACAAACCCAGCGGCACCACCTTCCTCATCGAATTGCCCGTCCGGGTCTAATTGGATTTCGGAATTCGGATTGCGGAATGCGGAATTCCAACTATTTCTCCCTCTCCCTTGGCGGGAGAGGGTCAGGGTGAGGGGGACCAATAATTGATTTATATTTTTCTTTTAGGTAAAATATTTATATGGGCCAAAAGCTGATCTGTCAGAACAAGAAGGCGAGGTTTCATTATTCGATTGAAGACTCCCTGGAAGCGGGAATCTGTCTTCTGGGGACCGAGGTGAAATCCCTCCGGGAAGGTAAGGTAAACCTTGGGGACAGTTACGGGACGATCAAAAACGGAGAGCTCTTTCTCGTGGATGTCCATATCAGCCCGTATTCCCATGGAAACCGGAACAATCCCGATCCTTTGAGGACGAGGAAGCTTCTCCTTCATAAACAGGAGATTCGTCGTCTCATCGGGAAAGTTCAGGAAAAAGGGTTTACCCTCATCCCACTCCGCCTCTACTTTTCGAATGGAAAGGCCAAGGTGGAACTGGGGCTGGCCAAAGGGAAGAAGCTCTTTGATAAACGGGAGACACTCAAACAAAAGGCAATGCAAAGAGAGATGGAAAGGGGGCGAAAAGGGTTCGACGGGGATCGTTGACGTCAGGGTGGCATACCGAGGTCCCATTGGCTCGTTAAACAAATGGGATTAAACATAATCGCAAACAACTACGATTATGCCCTGGCTGCCTAAGGGCAGTCAGCGTCCCTCCCATCCCTTCCTGTGGGGTGGAAAGGGATGTCAGAAAGACAGGATAGTTCCTCTCCGACGCTTATAGGATGAGGGGCGAATCTCCATAAGCTAATCCTTCCGGAATCCTGCCTGCGGGAGATGGGAAGGGTGAATTTAAAACACAGGCTATGTATGTAGAAGCTCTGCCGGAAGGTTCTCGGACGCGGGTTCGATTCCCGCCGCCTCCACCAGACTTCGCTCTGAACATAGAGAGGAGCGAAGTCTGCCGCGCCGAAGCTATTAAGCGAAGGCGGGCAATCAATTTTCACCAGTTTTTTCGAAGCTACGTCTCGGCACGCCATGAATCTTCGAAACTTTGATCGAAGCGAAGTATGTCGCGCCGAAGCCTTTTAGGCGAAGGCGGACAATTGTATCAGGCATTTCGAAGCTACGTCTCGGCACGCCAGATAGTTTCCAAATTTGCTTAGAAGCGAAGGCGGATGAAATTTTATTATGTTTATATCCTGCAATCCGAGATCGATCAGAAAAGATTCTACACTGGTTTTACAGAAGACCTTGATTCTCGTCTGAAATCACATAACTCTGGGGGATGCGATCACACCTCAAAATATAGACCCTGGAGTATAAAAACTGCAATGGCTTTCAATAACCGGCAGAAAGCCCTCGATTTTGAAAAATACCTAAAAAGCCCCTCCGGCCGTGCCTTTGCCAAAAAACGACTCTGAGATATAATGCCAATATATTTAAACTATTTTTCCATTATGATGGTTTAAAAATATGCCATTTCTTCAGTCCCCAATGTCTTTTCCTAAAGGACACGGAAGGCTTCGCCAGGGAGATATGGGCCATAAACATCCTTCGGGTCGAGAATATAGCGGAGCTCATCACTTCATCACTGATCAGGCCACATCAATACCGAATTACCGATGCCTGGCACCGAGATTTTGATTCGGCCCGATTGCCCTTCCTTAGTTTGTATTCCAACTTCAGAATGTTTTGGTTAAGAAGTGCCCACTGGACGGTGTCAAAAACTCCTTTAGTAAGTTCTATTTTCTTGGATGCCTTGGCCAGCGGGGTAAACATCTCATCGATCTTCTCCAACCTTGCTATTTGCTTTGCAGGGAGAGATGATTCGATCTTCTTAAAAGCTGATTCAAGCTCTGCATGGAATGAAGATCCTACTGGAGATACAAGTAACTTTTTGCTGAAGTAAAGAGCCATTAACTCATTAAGAGTAAATGTTACAGGCGAGACACTCTTAAAAGATGGTTCAAGTTTCCAGTAGGTTGTTCCTTCTACAACTTCGGTGAGAAGAGGGTAGCCTGCCTCCTCCAATACCTTAATATCCCGATAAAGAGTTCTCTTCGTGACAGCAAATTCTTCGGCTAATTCGCCTATGGTGATTCCTTGTCTGGCTCCGAGGGTTCTCAAGATCCCCTGGACTCTGGCAGCTTGGCTGTATTTTTTCTTGGTTGCCATAATTATGGTGAACGGACCAATCCTTCCGTATGCGTCCCTCCTGGTCATCCATTATCTTTGTAAAACTTAGCCTTACCAGGCCATCTCCCTTCACACTTAACGATCAAGCCGGAGCGAGAGATTCTCGACTTCATGCTTTGGATATTGCCCCACGGTTGTTCCCCCATAATTAGAAGGCTTTCTATGTCTGCAAGGAGTTTTTCAGTAAGTCGTCCCTTATACGTGAGAGTCACATTTCCGAGAAGAGCTAAGTGTTCAAATATTTTCCTTTTCTTTTCGAGGTCGGTCCAGAAATTCTCCTTTCCTGCCTGGTTCCAACGTGCTTGAACTGTAACCCCCCAAGCCTTTCCGATGTAAAGTATTTCTTTTTTATCAGGTGACAGATAGGCATATAAGCACTGTATTGATTTCCAGCCTTCATCATCTGGATTCAAAAAACGCCAGCGGACAAGTACATCTGGAAGAAAATTATTCATCCGTTCGATGTTGTTCATTACTATGACACCTATAATCAGCGGTGGCGTTACATTTTGAGCGTCTGCTGCGGTATCTTGTCAGGGGGCATCCCTTTTATCCACGATTATTAGTTTTGTCCTCGACGGAGGGTGAGCCATTGGATATATTAAAACGAAATAGTTAAACATGTTGCAAAAAGTGTCGATTTTACATCTCTTGTCAAATCCTTTTAAGTCGCTTAGGGCAATTTCCCCTTCGTGGACTATTTTCAGAGAACCTGACAAAACGGTGTCATAGATGGGATGCCCGGGGTAATAAAATTTCTCCCAATCTATCATCCCGAATTCATCTGTGAATGCTCCCGATTGCAAAGGGTACCATAACCGGAGGATGGGCTGGCTATCAATGGTTTGGCCAGTCAACGTTTCAAGTACCAATAAGGCACATGATCTTGTACTGTCCTCAATGTATTTTCGAAAAGTTGAGTGAAGCGACGTCTCAAATCTTTCTGCCAAATGCATTGCGCTGGGTAAGCCGAGAGGAAGATCCTTTAATTCCTTCGCAAACCTGTCAATCTGGAATTGGATTAAAGAAGCACCGAGATTAGCCTCGGCTTCAAGTCCTGTGGCAATCCACGGATCGATCGAATAATCGGTATCTAAATGAGGATCGAAAAGACCTTCATGCCATGGTAGGACTCTATGAGTCACTTCATGATAGGTTACAAAAATTATTTGAGAGTGGTGGATGTCGGGGTTTACATATATTAATTTTTCCCTAAGATCTAAGAGCCCTTTGAATTTTGATAGGGCTCCCTTTAAAATGCTAATTCCTTTGGTCAACCATCGATCTTCATATTTAGATAGGTCTATAGCTCCGATCTCTACCAGTTTCGCGGTGGCAACGATGTCCTCCTTGGGGGTGGGCAGCCTATCTTTAACCCCAGCCGCAGATAAGAGACGCTTGGTCTGCTTCTTGATTTCTTCCGAACTTTCTTGAAGGAGCGGATGCTTGCGCGAAACCTTCATTTTCTGGCTTTCTTCTTCTGTCGTATAAACTCAAGATATTTTAGTAACTCTTCTTCTTCCTCCTCGGTTAGATCTTTGAGCAGACTGAATGCCACCCCCGCTGTTTTTTTTGCTTTAGCTCCCTCTTTAGGCATAAGATAACCAGCTAACTTAAGTAAATTGGTGTAGGATACCCCATAAAAATTGGCTAATTTGTGCAAAAAATGAGGGGAAGGTTCTTTAATATTTCCCTGCTCCAGTTGATTCAGATACGCATTGGATACCTTTGTTTCTCTTTCTACGTCCCTTAACGTCAGCCCTTTCAGGTTTCGATACTGTCTCAGTTTATCTCCGAGCTCTTTGGACACATTGGTCACCCCCTTTCCTATCTTAAAGTATATCATATTGCATTTTATGTCAAGCGGTATATTTGCTTCTAATCAAAAATAATGCTTGACAAAGAAAGCAAATAATATTATATTTGGTGCATATCTTGTTTAGGAGGTAGA
This sequence comes from Syntrophorhabdus sp., assembly GCA_020724025.1. The sequence continues at coordinate 43,053 of DYHU01000003.1, forward strand.
GAGAGATGTTAAAGCCATTCCATTAATCCTGAGTAGAGGGGCAATATCGCATCGACTTACAGAGACCCCTTTGATGTCAAAGTGGGTAACGAGATATCATGAAAGGAGTGCAAAGATGAAAGAAGAACAGCAACATGGACCAAAATTTTTCCTCGACATCGAAGGGGTATTGAAACCGTGGGACAAAGACACGATTACAACCGAGGAAGTGATCACGCTTGGAGGCTGGGACCCTTCGTTGGGAGCCATCTTGATCGACAAGGATAACAACGAGCGCAACCTTCAACCGGGTGAAGTAGTAGAACTGAAGCCAGGAATGGGATTCTCCAAAAAGGTGCGATTCAGGCGGGGGTAAGATTATGGAAGAGCGGATCGAAAAGGAATTGGCGCTTCTCCGGCAAAGATATGGTGTTTTGGAATGCAAGGAGGAGGGCCGATGGGTTCGTATTCCGTCCTATCCCCTGCCGGAGGGATGGAACCGGTCTTCAACAGAGGTGGTTTTTCAGATACCGGTTGGCTTTCCAGGTACGCCGCCTTATGGGATTTATACACCCGCCGGGCTCTTATTTAACAAGGAACGGCCAAATAATTATACGGAACCCGCTTCTACCCAGCCGCCTTTCCCGGGTACTTGGGGCATCTTCTCCTGGATGCCCCAGGATGGACAATGGCGACCAACCGCCGATGCAGTAAGCGGGTCCAACCTCTTAAACTGGGTAATGGGGTTTGCAGACCGGTTTCGGGAGGGAAGATGATAAGTCAAATCTTGCTAAAAATTCCTAAGACCATACAGACGAATATTTGGGCACATCTCTTGCCAAAACGTTTCGCTGTTGAAGAAGCTGCTTTTTTATTTGTACGCCGAGAATCCGAGGATAAGGCCGAATTCTTCTCATATGTCGACTGGATCCCTGTACCGCCGAAGGGATTCCTTTCTCGTTCTGCTTTCCATTTCGAGCTGACTGATGAGATAAGGGCAGTGGTGATAAAACGCGCTCATGACCTTGGGACATCACTGGTTGAATTCCATTCCCATAAAGGGCGTCGACCAGCGGAGTTTTCCGCAAGTGACCTCTTAGGGTTTCGAGAGTTCGTGCCTCATGTTTGGTGGCGGCTTAAGGGACGCCCTTACGCTGCAGTGGTCTTGTCACGTTCTGGTTTTGATGGTCTTGTTTGGAGTACGGGCCCTGATACTCCCCGACGTCTTAATGGTGTTGTTGTTGGGAAATCAGTGCTTACACCGACGAGGCTTACTTCACTACACGGATGGCTACTATGACAAACGAACGATTTGATCGTAATATTCGATTTTTCGGCAAAGAAGGGCAAGACCGACTCGCGACTTTACATGTCGCTGTGGTCGGGATTGGAGGCTTAGGGACCCACGTGGTTCAGCAATTGGCATTGCTTGGGATGGAACATTTAACGCTCATAGATAAGCAGGAACTCGATGCCACTAATTTAAATCGATATGTAGGGGCTCGTCATGATGATCCTATCCCCGGAACGCCGAAAGTAAACATCGGTGAACGTATCGTGAAGGCTATCAATCCGCACATCCTTGTGGATCGAATTCCACTTTCTTTGATAAGCAAAGAGGCATTTGAAGCAATTATTAAGGCTGATTACGTCTTTGGCTGCCTTGATCAAGAGGGCCTACGATTGATTTTGAACGAACTCTGTTCCGCTTATTCCAGGCCTTATTTCGATCTGGCCTCTGAAATTCTGCCAGGTAATCCTCCAGGTTATGGTGGCCGGGTATGCGTAGCATGGAATGGCCAAGGCTGCATCGTCTGTTACGACGAGATCGATGTTTCGGAAGCCCAGGTTGAACTACTGAGTCCAGAAGCCAGACGGGACCAGAGGGCTATTTACGGCATTAGAAGGGAGGACTTGGATCGAGTGGGCCCTTCCGTCGTTTCAATTAACGGCGTGGTGGCATCCTTGGCGGTCACGGAGTTCATGCTTGGCATTACGGGAATTCGACCACCCAAAAAACTTTTGACCTACCGCGGCCAGATGGGGGTTGTTACGGTCAAAAGTGAAGAACCTGCTCCAGATTGTTACTACTGTAAGGGAATTCGGGGAAAAGGTGACGCCGCAGACGTCTGGAGGTATATTAGAGAGGGGATGATTTTGTAAAATCAAGAAAGTCAAATAATTCAAAGGAGGGGTTAAACCATGGCAAAACGAAATGAAAAAAATCAAACAAAACACGATCACAAGGTTCACGAGCGAGCCAAAAGCCTTCGAGAGCAGGGCTTTAACGTTCGGGCGGATATTCCAGGGTTTAAGAAGCCACATTCAATTCAGGGATACCGTCCTGACGTAGAAGCGAGAAAATATGGAAAAGTTAGGATCATTGAGGAGATCGAGACAAAAGACAGCTTAGAAAAAGATCACTCACAACAAAAAGCCTTTGAGCAGTATGCAGACAGGAAAAATGTCAAATTTGTCATTCGCCTGACTAAATGAGACTAAAGGATGATAACTGACCCCAAAGACGGACGAAGTGCAAAAGGTTAGGAAACTCCGTCCTTCTCAATGCCGCATTTGATACGAACGAACAGAGCAGGCCCTGAAAAACGTTTGGCTGATGGTAGAAGCGATAATCTAAGGGTTGCTATCGACAAATTGCTCTGAACTCGCTACGATTTTTGGAGAAGAAACAAAAAGGTGCAATTTAAGCACTCTCCTGCAAAACCTGAATTGGTTGACTTACCAGAAGCTCATCTGTTTTCTCTCCGTTCGGATGCGGTCTGCCTCCCTGATCTTGTAATCCAGGTAGAGAATCAGGTCCTGGACGAATCTCTTTTCTGCCTCGGTTCTGAAGGTTGCCCTCGTGGTCTCCAAAATCCTTCTGAGCTGCTTCCATGTTAGCCAGCCGATTCCCTTTGAGAGCAACCTGCCGGTGTCCACAGGGGGCTTAAATAGGCCTGGGCCAGTTAGCCCTTCATGAGGTTCTGATCATGTCGATAACGGGTCAGAATCCAGGGTAGTTTCTCGGTGTCTATGATTAGGACAAAATAGAACTCTTTGACACTGTCTGGGTGGTTAAGATAGTGGTATGCAGCCAGATCGAGGTATCGGATGATTTGATCTCTTCGTGGGTCGCTTGTCGTGCTCAAGTTCACTGGGGCAAGATATTTGGCCTCAATGAATATGATCCCGTCTTTATAAGAGATGGTGACGTCTACCTCGGAGATGCCCTCTCTGTACTTTCTGTTGGCCGGGGGGCGATATCGCTTCCAGAACTCGAGGGAGAGGTTCTCAAAGGGGGTATCCCTTCAGGCTACTGACAATTACCGATGCCTGGCACCGAGATTTGGTATTCGATTTTTTGGTGTGTTTGTCTTTCTATTGAGAAGGATTTGGGGCAAGTACGGCACATTAAGATCCGGAAGAAGTTGACCGAAGATCACCGGGGAGACTATCAAGGGGATCAAATAATATGTTCAATTGGGATGTCTTTCGGCAACTTTCTGTTTATGGACCTTGGTCTTTCCAACCGGAACCGATGTTGGCTCAACCAAGCGTTTCCTCAGACTTTGCCAAAACGGATCCTTTTCAAGAAGCTTCCGGGTTTTTTCATGTTTCTCTTCCCAGGAAAGTCCCTGGTCCTCCTTGTCAATTTCTTCCCTCCGCTTTCGCATCCAAGCTACCGCATCAAACGTCTTTTTCACCGGATAACACCTCCTTCGGAGTACGAATCTCAATCAAACCATAGCCCTGTTCTAAATTTACAGCATTGAACATTCGAATTCTACCAAGGTTGACAATATGCCTGAAATTCCAACTTACGAGAACATCAACACGGCCAATTGTTGCCAAGGCCACATGAAGAGCATCTGATCGACTGCCCGGACCTACAATACCGTGGGATAGATACGCCTCTGCAAGCACCCCCGCTTCAGGCGTATCCGAAAGGATGATCTGATGGGCCTCAGGTATTTCAAGGATACGATTCCGGACACTTTGAGGAGCTCCTTGAAGCTCCCGCAATGTATGCTCCGAGAGAACCATAGAGAACCATTATGTAGACTCCCTGGATGAACAGTTGCCACAAAGCAAGGGTCGCTTCGGCAAATTCGCTATCTTCGCAACCTCCAATTACGGAAGCATCAATATAAACATAAAATCTCTTCATCCGGATTTCTCCTTGCTACCCCATCACCGTCCCCAGATGAGGCCAACCAATTTTTAAACTTAGTCATTTCAGTTTAGGTTACTTCCCCTTCGCAAAAAAGCTGGCTTGTGTGAGGTTCGTTTTTGACTCCGATCTAAAATTCTTTCATCCCTGTTTCATTCACCCCGGAGGTTGCCCTATTTATACCAAAAATTTAATTTTATGGCAATCTTTCATGACGGCTTCGTCACCCTTGACCGATGAAAATTACCAAGTATTATCCTCCCCTCGAAAGACTGTGTCGCAATTCACCGTTCGCCCTTCGATCCCGCGAAGTGCGGGACTCGGGACGAACGGCTAACTCATTGATTTTTAATGCATCGAGGTCTGTTCGTGGTGAGTCCCGCAGTTTGTGCGGGATCGAACCATGAACGGAGTTGGGACACGGTCTCCTAAGGGAGAGGGAGATAATTGGGGGATTTTCTAACTAAACCTCGTTAGAAATCCTAACGGGAGTACTTGGGGTCAGACCTGATTATGAGTACTTGGGGTCAGACCTGATTATTGACATTTCTTTTCTTCCTCTCCCACGTT
>DYHU01000418.1 GCA_020724025.1 Syntrophorhabdus sp.
AACTGGATTCCTGTTTTCACAGGAAACCCTGGATTCCTGCTTTCGCAGGAAAGACAACCCCAAATGTTGCCACGCCAAGGCGTGGCTCATTGACCATTTTGCATTGATTAGTTCCGAAGTGGTTTTCCTTTCTTCAGCATATGTTCGATTCGCTCCTGGGTTTTGACCTCGCCGCAGAGGCTCAAAAAGGCTTCCCTCTCGAGATCCAGGATGTATTGCTCCGTCACTTCGGTTCCATCGGGCAGGTTCCCGCCGGAAAAAACATTAGCCAGCTTGGTTGCCACATGTTCGTCATACGAACTGATATAGCCGCCCTCCCTCATATAGAAGAGGCCCATCTTGAGGAGGGCCAACCCTCTCTCACCCACAACCTTGATCTTTTTCGGCCGGGGAGGCCGGTAATTCTCTTTTACCATATGGAGGACGGTCTTTTTAGCGTCCTGAATCAGATGGTCGCGGTTGATCGTGATTTTGTCAGTAGCTCTCATATAACCCAGCTTCTGGGCCTCTTTGGCGCTCATCGAAACTTTGGCCATGGCAACTGTTTCGAAGGCGCGGCGAACAAATGGGAGATAGTCCGCATCCACCTCCGGCGAAATATGCTCGATCGACCGGAACAGCATCTCCTTCGTTCCTCCTCCTGCCGGGATCAGCCCTACTCCTAACTCAACGAGGCCCATATAGGTCTCGGCCGCCGCACGCATTGCATCGCAGGCAAGGCAGATCTCACACCCGCCAGCCAGGGTCATTCCGAAGGGCGCCGCGACCACAGGTTTCTCAAAATATTTTACCGCTGTCAGAACATCCTGAAAAGCCTTCACCATGGCCTCGATATCATCCCAGTTCTCATCCTGAATTTCAAAGAGCATGAGCATCAGGTTGGCCCCTACGGAGAAATTTTCGCTCTGGTTCCCTATGACTAAACCATCGAATTTTTCTTCCACCTCTTTCATGGCGTCTCTCATCATCTGAACGGTATCCGCCCCGATGGAGTTCATCTTCGAATGAAATTCGAGACAGGCCACCCCATCGCCGAGGTCAATCAGGCTTGCCCCGGGATTGGAGACAACGGTCTTCTGTCGATCTTTCAGGCTTGGTAAAAGGATAATCTCCGGCTTCTCTTCGATCTCCTGATACTGGCCCGCCCCCAGATCGAAGAAGAGTGTCCGGCCGTCCCGTCTCTCGTAAAAGGAGGAATATCCTTTGCTGAGAAGCTTCTCCACCAGCGGTGGAATGGGATCGCCTTCCTTTTCCATCCTCTTCACCGAAGATTTTAATCCGATCGCATCCCACGCTTCGAAGGGTCCCAGCTCCCAGTTATATCCCCATTTCATCGCCCGATCGATGCTCACGACATCATCAGCGATTTCAGGAACCTTCTCCGCCGAATAGAGGAGGGTCTTCTTCATCGTTTTCCAGGTGAACTGTCCTCCCCGGTCAGGGCTCATGGCAAGGGTCTTAACCCGCTCTCTAAGATCTTCAATATTTTTTGCCGCCTCCACAGAGGGAAAGCTCGCCCTTTCCTGCGGCCGGTAATCGATCTTTTGATAATCCAGGACAAGAATCTCTTCCTTCCCTTTTCCTTTCACCTTCTTGTAGAAACCCTGGCCGGTCTTCTGTCCCAGCCACTGGTTCTTCACCATCTCGTGGATAAAAGGAGGCAGTTGGAAATAGCTTCCCTCTTTTTCCGGCAGGCTTTCGAGAAGATTTTTTGCCACATGGACCATCACATCCAAACCCACGATGTCACCCGTGCGAAAGGTGGCGCTCTTCGGTTTCCCCGTAACAGGTCCGGTGAGCAGTTCCACCTCTTCGATCCGATACCCGTCTTCTAACATCGTCCTGATCACCGTACTCATGGCAAAGGACCCGATTCGGTTGGCAATGAAATTGGGCGTATCTTTGGCAAAGACCACCCCTTTTCCTAAAATTCTCTCCCCGACATCCACCATTCTTTCAACGACTTTTTTCGAAGTCGATGTTGAGGGGATGATCTCGAGGAGTTTCATATACCTTGGCGGATTGAAGAAGTGCGTCCCTAAAAACCGCTCTTCAAAATCCCTGGAAAAACCCTCACACATCTTCTGGATGGAGATGCCCGAGGTATTCGAACTGACCACGGCCCCTTCTTTTAAAAAGGGAACCATCTTTTTGAATAATTCCCTCTTGGCATTTAAATTCTCAACGACCACTTCAACCACCCAATCAACTTCCGAAATCCAGGAGAGATGGTCCTCGAAGTTTCCCACGGTGATGAGCTCCGCATCCTCTTTCAGGTAGAGGGGGGCCGGGCTCGTCTCCTGAATTTTCTTCTTACCCAGAATGGCAAATCGGTTTCTGAATTCCAGGCTCTCAGGAGTCAATCCTTTCTTCTTCTCCGCCTCCGTCAACTCCGATGGGACAATATCGAGGAGAAAGGAAGAAATCCCTGCGTTGGCCAGATGGGCCGCAATGGCGCTTCCCATCACGCCGGCTCCTAAAACTGCTGCTTTTCTGATTCTCTGATTCATGGCTCAACCCCTTTTCTTTAAGTGAGTAGAAAATTAAAGGCTTTGGTCAAAAGGTCAGGGTTACGATGCCCGT
>DYHU01000069.1:0-1524 GCA_020724025.1 Syntrophorhabdus sp.
ATGGTCGCCAGCTTAAGGCGAATCAAATAAACCCCTCTCATTTTTGTAACTCAACCCTTAAGGGTTGATTAATCAGGGCTAAAGCCCTGAGATACAAAGGAGGAACCCATATGGCTACAAACCACATGAATCTTGAAGGACTTAAAATTTTTATTGAAGAAGTTAAACAGAATTACTCAAAAGCCAAAAAGAGTAAAAAGATTGAATGCTCATGGAATTTTGACGAGGGAAAGCCTCAAATTGAATCGAAGGTCCAGCATCCCCGGGGTGAAACAATCCTTCGATCAGACTTTGCCCCATTTATGGGAGGAGAGGGATTGGCTCCTGACCCGATTCAATATTGTCTCTTTGGTCTCGCCGCCTGTTTTGCTGGGACTTTTATGTCAATGGCCACGATGATGGGAATCAAAATCCAAGACCTCAAGGTTTCTGCAGAAAATTTCACCGATCTCAGCAAGACCTTGGGCCTGACAAATAACCCAATCGTAGAGAAGGTCAAAATCATCGCCACCGTGAAGAGCGATGCGAAAGATGAGCAGTTAAAAGAGCTCGAAAGGATGGCCCACGAAAGGTGCCCAGGAGTCTATTGCCTGGTCAATCCCATCCCCCTCGAAACAGAATTGGTTAGACAATAACATGACCGTTTATCGTGTCGCGTGTCCGTAACCCACTGTATTTTCATCGTTCGAGGGCGATGAATCCGGCATGGGCAATGAGTTTTAAAATTTTTGGAGGAGGAGAAAGATGAAGGTTTTTGAAGAACAAACAAAAAAACTTGAGGTTGGTCAAGAGGCTGAAGATTTTCTCATTGGCAATGACTTATTTTTATCAAACTTGAAGGGGTCTCTGATATTTTTGGTATTCTGGAAAACCCTCTGAGCACGTTGTCAACAGGAGGCTCCTGTTATCGAAAAAGAGATCTGGCAGAGGTTTAAGGAAAAAGGTTTGAAGGTTTTTGCTATCGGGGTCAAAGAAAATGGGGAACAAACATCTTCTTGGTCTTCTCAACATCGACTGACTTACCCGGTGATCATTGACCCCGAAGGGGAAATTTATAAGAAATATGGCACGGGTTCTGTTCCTTACCATGTCATTATTGATAAAGATTTCCGAATACGCCTTTCACAGGAGGCTTTTGAAAAAGAGAGGTTGATAAGGGTGATCCGGGGCGCTTAATGAGTATCACCCCTTACCACTCGGAGGAAACGCAGAGTGGATTCAAGGCTTCGGGTGAATGTCCCTTTTTAGAGGAGGAAACGAAATGGCCTACAATATCATGAAGTTCTTACACATTTTAACGGTCGTTTTCATGGCGGCGCCCCTGTACAACCTGATTGTAGTGCACGAACGGAGGCGAATCGGCAAAGCTCCGTTCGTCGTGGACCGGTACTTCGAAAACATTATCAAGGGGGCGGCAATACGGTGCTACGTATATCAGTTCACAGCTCTATTGACCGGTATCCTGCTCATTCCGCTTGGCGGTTTTGCTTGGAGTGACCTGATCGAGAACCCGATCCTCTTAGC
>DYHU01000069.1:1624-4642 GCA_020724025.1 Syntrophorhabdus sp.
TTCCGCTTGGCGGTTTTGCTTGGAGTGACCTGATCGAGAACCCGATCCTCTTAGCAAAGCTATTGCTATTGCTGACGCTGACTGCCCTGCTTTCGGTGGTCCATTTCCGAATCCAGCCTGCTATCGAATCACTTCTTGCTGAGGTGCAGGGAGATGAGATCCCCGAAGCAATCGCCAAGCAAATTGCTCCCATCCGACTCAGGCGAACGCGCTTAGCGACGGTCTGCCTGTTCATCGTCATTACGATTGTATTATTGGGACTGCAGGTTACTTCGCGTTTTGGAATTCCAGCCACTGTAATTTTGATTCTACTGGCCGCGCTCTTTTCCTGGAGAGTGTATCGGACATCCGTCCGTTTTGGCTGGATATAGAGGCCCCCTTCAGAAAGGAGGTAAGTAAAATGCATATGGAACAATGGTTACGGCTGATCGCTGGTGTGATAATTCTGGGAAGCGTTCTTCTGGCCCATTACCATTCACTAAGCTGGCTCTGGCTCACTACCCTGATGGGCGCAAACCTCATCCAATCTGGCTTCACCGACTGGTGACCCATGATGGTTGTCCTGCGGGCGGCAGGCGTCAAAGAAAAACGTTAGAATTTAGAAAAGGAAATTTTTCTTAAGAGGAAAGCCTTTTAAAAGGAAGACCAGCAATGACAAAATGTGGATCACTGGGCATCATATTCTCCAATACATAAATAGGAGATGATATGTAAAATACAATCATGAGGCGGATATGGAATCTAATTTTTAGGAGGGACTTATGAGAAAGTTTTCCCTTGTTGAATTCTCGGTTAAATATCCTAGATTAGTTGTATTCTTGACGATAGTCATTACCCTTGTCTTTATGACACAGTTTCCAAAGATGAAGGTCGATACAAACCCCAAACACATGCTTCCAGAGACCTCAGATGTGAGGGTATGGAATGACGAAGTAGAGAAAACCTTTAGCCTTTATGAAGACATGATAGCTGTGGGGATTGTCAATGAAAAGGGTATCCTGAATAAAGAGACCCTCAGAAAGATTCAAAAGATAACCGAGGAGATTTTAAAGATCAAGGGTGTTGCGGCAAGGGATGTTAATAGTTTTCCAACTATTACTAATGTAACGACCGAGGCGGGCATTCTAAAGGTGGCGCCCCTTATGACCGCTGTTCCGAAAACTAATGAGGAGATAGAGGTCTTAAGGAAGATGCTATTCGAAAATCCTCTATTTATTAATCGCATCATCTCAAAAGATGGAAAGACCACCGCCATCTATGTGCCCCTTGAGAAGGGGGCTAATGGAAAGGTTATAGCAGACCAGATAAGGGAGATTGTCAAGAAAGAGGGTGGCCCTGAAAGATATTATATTGCGGGCGACCCCGTAGCAAGGGATACCTTTGGCGCTGAGATGTTCAAGCTGATGGCCATCTTCGCCCCTATGGCTGGAGCAATTATGCTTATCGTCAGGTATCTCATGTTTAAAGACCTCTTCTTATCCATCACATTAATGATGGATGCCATGATCAGCATCATATGGTGTATGGGCCTTTTGATAGCCCTGGGATTTCCCATTCACATCATGAGTTCCATGAGTCCTGTATTTTTGATGGCAATTGCCACAGACAGCATCCATATCTTCAATGAGTTTTACTTCCGTTATAGAGAGAAAAAAGATAAAAGGACTGCCATAATAGAGACGATGAATGCCGTTGGGCGTCCTGTTCGTTACACTGCCACGGCAACTGCCGCGGGTTTTGCTGTGCTGTTATTTATGAATATCATCCCGGTCAAGGTTTTTGGTGGACTCGTTGCCTTCGGCACGGTGGCCCTGAGGATTTTAAGCTTCAGCTTTATCCCAGCAATGTTTACCTTTGTAAAAGAAGAAAAGATAGAGAAAATATCAGAAGGTGAAGATATAACTACAGGCTGGGCGTCTAAATTCATGAGAAATCTTGCTGGACTTGGAGCGCATAAATACAGAACTACTGTGATTATAGGTTTTATCCTCTTTGTTATATCGCTTGTCGGCATATCAAGAATTATTGTTAACAACAACATGGTGGAGTGGTTTAAGAAAAATAGCGATGTCCGTGTTGCTGATGCTGTCATGAATAAGGCACTCGGTGGCACATCGCTGGGCTATATCGTGGCTATCTCAAAAGAGGATGAATATATCAAAATCCCCGAAGCAATGCGGTATATTGAGGGCCTCCAGAGGCATCTCGAAAAGCTCCCTGTGGTTGGAAAGACGACCTCAGTTGTGGATTATGTCAAAAGGATAAATCGTGTCCTTCACGATGATGACCCAAAATTCGACTCCGTTCCAGAGAAGAAGGAGATGATAGGCCAGTATCTCTTTTTATTCAGCATGTCCGCAAAACCCTCTGATTTAGACAATGTTGTGGATTTTCCATTTAAAAAGGCAAACATCTGGGTACAGCTAAAGACCTGGGATGCCCAGGCAATGGGGGATGTGACAAAGGCAGTGGACGAATACAAGAAGGCTCACCCTACACCCATGGAATTTAAACCATCAGGTATCGCCTATTTCAACTTCGTATGGAATAATGAGGTCCTCTATGACATGCTCAGGGGATTTATCATTGCATTGATTGCGGTCTTTGTCATCCTTGTCTTCAACTTCCGTTCAGTGAAATGGGCAATAGTCGGCTACACACCTCTCTTATTCACAATACTCCTCATCTATGGCGTTGTTGGCTTTATCGGCAAGGACTTTGACATGCCCATATCTGTGCTTTCATGTCTCAGTCTTGGTATGGCTGTAGACTTTGCCATTCACTTTATAAGCCGGTTCAAACAACGGTTAGTCGAGAGTTTAGAGTTTAGGAGTTCAGGGTTCGGAGAAACTCAAAACTCCGAACTCATAACTGATTCTTTATTGTGGACTGCTGCAAGGCCGGGCAAGGGAATAATGCGTAATGCAGCGCTCTTTGCCTCAGCCTTTTCAGTTATGCTTTTCGCACCTCTTACACCATATATCACAGTAGGCGCTTTCATCGCGAGTATGATGATGC
>DYHU01000069.1:4742-14292 GCA_020724025.1 Syntrophorhabdus sp.
GCACCTCTTACACCATATATCACAGTAGGCGCTTTCATCGCGAGTATGATGATGCTGAGTGCTTTGATGACAATAATCTATCTGCCAGCCCTGATAACATTATTGAAGGGCTGGCTGTTTAAAGGAGGTTTGAGATGATACGGTATTTGTTTGCTTTACTTGTAATGATCATTCCCCTGAATGCGTCTGCCCTTACAGCAAACGATATTATGGGGAAATCCCAGGCGGCCTTTCTTTATCCTGCCAAGGATTTTAAGGCACGTATTGTAATGAAGCTTATCAGCAAAGAAGGAAAAGAACGAGTAAGAGAATTAACCATGTTGAGGAAAAATTACGGTGAGGCAGGAGGCGATCAGAAATATTTCATCTACTTCTTTCAGCCTGCTGATGTGAGGGATATGACATTCATGGTTTACAAGTATCCTGCAAAAGACGATGATCGATGGCTTTTTGTGCCTGCTATCGATCTTGTTCGTCGCATCGCCGCACGTGATGCGCGGTCGAGTTTTGTGGGTTCGGACTTCACCTATGAAGACGTATCTGGCCGCGATATCCCTGCAGATACACACACCCTGCTACGTGAGGAAAAGCTCGGGGAGAGGGACTGCTACGTCGTGGAAAGCATGCCGAAGGAACCCGTTGACTACATAAAACGAACCTCGTGGATCGATAAAACCACCTTTCTCCCCCTTAAGGAGGAATACTACGATGTACAAAAGGAACTAACACGGGTGTTTACGGCCGACAAGATCGAAGAGTTCGCAACGGCAGAGGGCGGGGAGCGGAAGGTTTTCCCCACGGTGACCAAGCGAACCATGAAAAACCTGAAGGCAGGGCATCGAACAGAGGTGACATTTACCTCGGTTTCATATAACGTCGGCCTCCCCGACGACATCTTTACAGAACGGTATCTACGAAAACCTCCTGAGAGGTGGATTAAATGAGGAGATTTGTTTCCAGAGGCATCGTCATCCTTGGGATTTTCCTCCTGGTTCTAATTAATAATACCCGTCCGGCCAGTGCCCAAGTGGAGGCGGGTAAAGAACAGGGTGGTAACGAAACACAGGTGAAACCCTCTTCCGAAGGAACTTCAAAGAATTGGAAATCATTCCTGGAGATGCTTCCATTCGAATTCCATGGATTCTGGGATGCTCGTGGGGGTCTTCGGACACAGGATGATCCACATGAATCCAAAACTGCGACCTTGGGGGAAACACGGCTTCAACTAAACCTTTCTAAAGTCCTGGATTGGGCAAAGTTTAGAATTAAGAGCGATTTCCTATACGATGGTGTGGTGGAAGGGGCAAACGTTGATCTTCGGGAAGCGAACGCCCTCTTCACCCCTTTCGAGTTCATGGATCTGAAGGTCGGAAGGCAGATACTGACATGGGGAACGGGAGATTATATCTTTATTAACGATCTATTCCCCAAAGATTATAACTCTTTCTTCATCGGACGCGCCGATGAGTACCTGAAGGCACCTTCAGATGCCTTGAAAGCGGGCCTTTACACAAAGGTCCTCAACCTCGATTTTATCTACACCCCGCGATTCAATCCGGACCGATTCATTGACGGAGAACGGCTTTCCTATTTCAATCCCCAATTGGGTCGATTGGCCGGCGAAGACGCAGAGATTCACCCACGCAAGCGTAATGAGTGGTTTGATGATTCCGAAATCGCATTCCGCTTATACCGTGACATCGAAGGTTATGATCTGGCTCTGTATGGCTATAATGGGCTCTGGAAGAGCCCAATGGGATTTGACCCTCAAGAGGGAAAAGCGACTTTTCCTCGCCTTTCCGTATACGGCTTAAGTGCCCGGGGAAAGGTCTGGAAGGGAATTGGAAATATTGAGATGGGATACTACGACTCGCGAGATGACCGAAGTGGAAAGGACCCTTTCGTGCCGAATAGTCAGTTTCGGTTTTTGACAGGATATGAGCAAGAATTGGCCAAAGACTTTAATATGGGAGTGCAATATTATCTGGAGCAGATAATACACCATGGTGCCTATAAGCGTACCCTTCCCCAAGGCAGTCAAGCCGCGGACGAGTACCGGCATCTGATAACTCTCCGGTTAACAAAGCTCCTCATGTACCAAAACCTTAGACTTTCGCTGTTCATATTCTATTCGCCTTCGGATCAGGATGTTTACATGAGGCCCAATATTCACTATAAAATGACCGACCACTGGTCTGCCGAAGCGGGTGCAAACATCTTCTTCGGTGAGAAAGACCATACTTTTTTCGGACAGTTTAAAGATAATACCAACGTCTATTTAGGTATACGTCGGAGTTTTTGAAAACTGTACTTCAAAGTTACCAAAATGATAAGTGCTGCCAAATATGATTCATGGTATAATTTTTCTTAGGAAGGGCTTGCTTCGAAAGGGAAGAAGGGCACTACTCATGGAGAGTATGGTTTTTAAAGGTCCCGAAAGGGTCTTCGAAGTAGGATGTGGTACTGGACGCTTCCTTTTTTCTGTGATGAAAAAGTCCTCCAATGTCATTGGAATAGATCGGGACTTCTTCTTTCTCCAGTTTGCAAAGCAAAGAGGAGAGGAGTTGGGTCTTGATTTAAAAAAATCGAGTGAAAAATTAAAAAATTATGGTCAGGGAACAGGATGCCCATTGAATACTTAATCTTCCCTCATATTCCTCCAAACCCTATAAAATCATAGAACACTTACAAAATCTGAAAAAAAGGTTGACAGATTCTTTTGAATTTGTTATTTATAATTTGATTTAAATTTCGATATCTAGGTGTAGGGAACCCCGTGACCTCATTCCGATGGGGAAGTCGGGGACGGACCCGCCGCTGTATTCGGGGACGAAACTTGCATTAAGCCACTGCCCTGAGCTCTGAGTTTATTGAAGGGCCGAAGGGTGGGAAGGCGCAAGGAGTAGGATGATCCGGGAGTCAGAAAACCTGGCCTGGATATTCTTCACGAAGAAGTCTTCGAGGATAAGACTGTGAAGGGTGCAAGCGGGTAAAATCCCCGGTCTTCAGTCCGAAGGCTGGGGATTTTTTTTGGCTTACCATAGGGTATTTGAGCATGATAAATTATGAGCATGGTGGAAATCTAAGGAAGTTGGCCGAAGACACGGGCCGGCCTCCGAAGGACCTTTTGGACTTTTCAGCGAATATCAATCCCTTGGGTCCTCCGGAATGGCTTCGTCCATTGATCAGTTCGATGGTGAGCTCTCTTGTCCACTATCCTGATCCGGATTGCTCTTCCCTTAAAAGGACCATTGCCACCCATTTTGGGGTGAGCGAAGAAGAGGTTCTGGTGGGAAATGGATCGACCGAGATCATCTATCTACTCCCCCAGGCATTGTCCCTAACTCGGGCAATTATTCCAGTTCCTTCGTATTTCGATTATGTCAGGGCAGTAGAACTGGCAGGAATGTCCGTCGAAAAGATCTTTCTGAAAGAGGAGGAAGGCTTCGAACTTAATTTGACTCTCCTTGATTCAAAACTTTTGCGCAATGAACTGGTTTTCATAGGACAGCCCAATAACCCTACTGGGTTATTGTTTGGTACTGCGGGCTTACGAATCTTGGCCTCGAGACACCCTTCCACCATTTTTGTGGTGGATGAAGTCTTTGCTGACTTCGTCGAAGATATTGATCGTTTGACCCATAACCGGCCTCCAAATGTCATCGTCCTTTATTCATTTACCAAGTTCTATGCGATTCCAGGCCTGAGATTAGGCTGGGCGATTGCTGTCCCGGAAATTATCCAGAGGTTAAGAAAGATAATGCCTCCATGGTCGGTCAATACCATTGCCCATGCAGTAGGTGAAAAGGCTTTACAGGATCATTCCTATGCCTTACAAACTAGGGCGCTTGTTCGAGAACAGCGAGAGTTCTTATTGAAGGAACTGGAATCCACCCCTGGCCTGACCGTGTATCCTGGAAAAGCTAATTTCTTGCTTGTTCGCATTGATCACAGAAATATTGATGCGCCAATCCTTGCACGGCAAATGCTCTCATCCGGAATTGCAATACGGGTGTGTGATAATTTTGAGGGTTTGGACGCAAGGTTTTTTCGTGTTGCGGTGAGGACCGAGGAAGAAAACTTACAACTTTTGGATTCTCTGAAGAAGGCTTTGGGCGTTTCCGTGAAACTTACAAGGTCTCGTAAAAAGACGCCGGCAATCATGTTTCAGGGGACAAGCTCCAATGCCGGCAAGAGTGTACTGGCCGCAGCCATGTGCCGAATCCTTCTACAAGACGGTTATCGGGTTGCACCTTTTAAATCCCAGAACATGTCTTTGAATTCCTATGTTACTCGGGAGGGTGGCGAAATGGGCAGGGCTCAGGTTGTTCAGGCCCAGGCCTGCCGTATTGACCCTGATGTGCGTATGAACCCTATCCTCCTCAAACCTAATGACGACACTGGATGCCAAATCATTGTGTGGGGTCAACCCATCGGCAACATGAATGTAATGGAATATATCCAGTATAAGCCCAAAGCATTTGAGGCGGTCAAGAAGGCTTTTGATTCTCTGGCCAGGGAGTATGACGTGATTGTGTTGGAAGGAGCCGGCAGTCCGGCAGAAGTCAATCTGAAACACCATGATATTGTTAACATGAAGATGGCTGCCTACGCAGGTGCTCCGGTACTTCTGATCGGGGATATCGACCGCGGTGGCGTCTTTGCCTCTTTTATGGGGACCTTGGAAATATTGGCCGAGTGGGAACGGAAACTTTTAGCTGGTTTTATTATCAATCGCTTCCGTGGGAGGAAGAATCTCCTTAGCCATGCGATGGAATATACCCAGTATCATACTGGCCTCCCTTTCTTTGGGGTGGTACCGTATCTACATGATCTTGGGTTACCAGAGGAAGACTCTGTTGGATTCAAGAGTAGCGCTTTCGATGACGCACCTCTCCAAGGAGAGGGCGTAGAGATTGCGGTCATTGATCTTCCACACATATCCAATTTTACCGATTTCGATCCTCTAAGGATCGAACCAGATGTCTATTTGCGCATTGTGCGTTCGCCAAAGGATCTCAACCATCCGGATGCCGTCATTCTGCCGGGAAGCAAGAACGTTGTGGCTGATCTGAAACATCTCCGTCAAACCGGCCTGGAAGAAAAAATCCTCTCTCTTGCTACCGATGGCAACACCGAATTGATAGGTCTTTGCGGTGGCTTCCAGATTCTGGGACGGAAGATCGGCGATCCTTATGGAATTGAGTCTCCCGAGGAAACGATTCATGGATTCGGTCTTCTCCCCCTTAGCACCGTTATGGCCCGTCAGAAGACTCTGATCCGCGCAGAAGCTATCCACCTGCCTTCAGGATTAAAGGTTCGAGGGTACGAAATCCATCATGGTCAGACAGAGGCGAATCCTCTCATCCCCCTTGTCCTTCGAGAAGATGGGACGGTGATCGGGGCAAGATCGGAGAACGGTCGAATCTGGGGAACCTATCTCCACGGGATCTTCGATGCCGACGAGTTCCGACGATGGTTTATTGACCGGTTACGGGTTCGACGTAATCTTCCTGCTATTGGGAAGGTCTGTGCAGTCTACGATTTGGAACCCGCCTTAGAACGATTGGCAGAGGTGGTCCGAAGAAGCTTGAAGATTGACGGAATCTACAGATTGATGGGTCTGAGGTGAGGCAGGTGTAGAGCCAAAGGGGTCATACTTCCGATTGGATGAAAGAGAGGAGTTCATGAGTAGAAAGGGTCGGGTGTTGATTTTTACAGGAGATGGCAAAGGAAAGACAACCGCTGCCCTGGGCATGGCCCTTCGGGCCAGTGGCCATGGGATGCGAATCCTTATATTACAATTTATCAAGGCGAATCCATTTATCGGCGAAATCGCTGCCCTTGAGCATCTTCCGAGGGTTGAGATGATTCAAACGGGCCTGGGATTTGTATCTTCGCCAACGGATCCGGCATTCTCCGACCACTGTCAAGCTGCACAGCAAGCCCTACGGATAGCTTCGGAAGCCATTCGATCAAAGAAATATGACATGATTGTACTGGATGAAATATGTACAGCAGTTACCAAGGGATTACTGGATGAGGGTCAAGTGGTTGATCTCCTCTGTGAGAGAAATGAAGTGTCATGTTTGGTGTTGACAGGCAGGGGAGCCACGGAGCGGCTTATTTCAAAGGCCGACACCGTCACAGAGATGGGTTGCCTCAAGCATGGGTTACAGGAGGGCTTCGTTGCGCAGAAAGGGGTTGAATATTGAATCGGACCATGCCGAGACTTGTGATTGCCGGAACCCACAGTGGAGTGGGAAAGACCTCCCTTTCAGTGGCTCTTGTGGCAGCCCTTAAAAGAAGGGGTCTTAAAGTTCAGACCTTCAAAGTGGGGCCCGACTTTCTGGATCCCACCTACTTGGCCATGGCCTCAGGAAGGACTTGCTACAACCTCGATGGCTGGATGAGCGGCAAGGAATATGTGATTGAACTCTTTCACCGGACCACGAGAGATGTGGATATTGCCGTGATCGAAGGGGTGATGGGACTCTTTGATGGGGCCGACCCGGCTACCTCTGAGGGAAGTTCAGCTGAAATTGCCCGCTGGCTCGATGCCCCGGTGTTGCTGATCGTGAGCGTCTATGGTTTGGCCCGAAGCCTTGCAGCAGTCGTGAAAGGTTATGTCGAATTCGAGTCAGGTTTAAGAATTTCGGGCATCATAGCCAATCATGCCGGTTCGGACAATCACAAGAACTGGCTCATCCAATCCTTACGCTCCTCTTCGCTGCCGCCTCTATTGGGTGCAATTCCCCGGCAGGCCTTTGCAACTCTGCCCAGACGTCACCTCGGGCTGTTTACTGCAGATGGCCAGAATCTTTCGCCAAAGGTGCTTCAAGAGATGGCAGATGTTTTGGAAAAACATCTCTCCTTGGATGCCATCCTGAAGATAGCAAGAAGCGCATCGTTTCTCCCTTCAGCAAAACCTCTCTTGAACATTGAGGCCAACTCGAAACGGGTTACTCTCGGTATAGCCCATGACAGGGCTTTTCACTTCTACTACCCCGATAATCTTGACAAACTCAAATTACGGGGATGTGATCTCATCCGATTCTCTCCTCTTGAAGATGAAGATTTACCTGAGGGGCTCGATGGTCTCTACCTGGGAGGTGGATATCCAGAGGAATATGCAGAAACCTTAGCAAATAATCATGAGATGCAAGAGGCCGTTCAGCGGTTTGCTTTGAGAGGCCTGCCCATTTATGCCGAATGTGGTGGCTTGATGTATCTCACTCAAGGAATTGAGACCCTCGATGGGAAGAAGTATCCGATGGTTGGGCTTTTGCCGGCTTGGTCCAGGATGCTCGACCGTCTAAAATCTCTTGGATATGTTGAGATCACTCTTAAGGCAAACACGTTGTGGGGAGATAGAGGTGCGGTCTTCAGGGGACATGAATTTCACTACTCTGAATTGATTGGGAATCCATCCAGTGACAGTCTCTGGACTTCCGTTTACACCCTCAAACGCCGTCATTCAAACACAACCGCTATGGAAGGCTTTCAACGGGGTAAGATTCTTGCCAGCTATGTGCACCTCCATTGGGCTTCGCGGCCCGAAGCGATAGAAAACTTGGTTACCCATTGTCGAGAAAAGCCATGAGTCCAAGAAGCAGGTTTCCCAAAAGTGAATTAAAGGAAAAACGCACTCCCCTTATATCCAGATTTTATGCGTCACCCCTAAGCGGAGAGGAAATAGAGGTCCGATCATTGGAGATTATCGATAAGGAGGTGCCTTTCCACCGATTTAGGCCGGATGAATGGCAGGTGGTTCGGCGTATGATCCACACCACGGGGGACTTCAGTTTTATCGATGCGGTTAGATTCTCTCCAAATGCCATCTCAAGTGCTATTGAGGTTTTACGCGGCGGGCGGGCGATTTATGTCGATTCCAACATGATCCGAGCAGGGCTTTCTCTGTCCAGATTGCAACAGGTATATCCCGGTTATGATTCGCAAAGTATTGTCTGCTACGTTGCCGATGAGGCGGTGGCCCAACAGGCGCGCCAAGCTGGGCTTCCGCGATCACTTTTTGCCGTTCGGAAGGCCAAATCTATCCTGCATGGGGCCTTAGCCGTTTTTGGTAATTCTCCCATAGCCTTACTCGAACTCAATCGTCTTATTATAGAGGAAAATATCCAGCCGACGCTGGTGATAGCCATGCCAGTCGGGTTCGTTCATGTGATGAAAAGTAAAGAGGAGCTGATGTCTCTGAATGTCCCCTATATTGCCCTCGCTGGCAGGCGGGGCGGCAGCTCTCTTGCCGTAAGCGTGGTTCACGCCCTCTGTTCGTTGGCTGCTTCAAGGGGATAGGAAAGTCCTTCAGCCCTTAGTGAAAGGAGGTGATGAAGATGAAGAAAGGGAAAGTGAGAAAGGATGTGATTGCCTACCGGAAGGCCTGCAAGGCTAACGGTACCGGTTTGGCTCACTACATCTTGTTGACCAAGAAAACTAAATAGGATTAGATCTCCCGTGGGCATCCTTCCTATGTCGGTGGGGTGTCCCACGGGACCATTAACTATGGAACCCAAGTTTAAGGAGAAATTATGGAAAACAGGAGAAAACAGGCCATAGCTTCGTCCCGTGGGCCTTACTTCAATTCAGGAAATGGGCCTACAATTCAACTGATCGACATTGGACACCCTGTCTATATGGGACTTATAGATCCGGATACGGCCTTCTGGTCCCTTGTAAAGAAAAACAGGCTATCTGATGCGTTCACTCATAGCTCCTTTTTCAAGCAGTATCAAAAGAAGATTGGAGTGTTATCTACTGAAATGAACGCCCTTCGTTTTGAGCTAAAACCTTCGGCTGTGTACCTCAATCCTACCGACCGGTGCAATCTCAATTGCAACTATTGTTATATCACCGAAACAATGCGCAAAAATGGCGTGCATATGTCCGAGCAGCAACTCATCGAAGCCCTTTGCATTTTGAAGGCTTACTTCAGTGAAACTCTGCCCAAGGGAACTCAACCGCAGATCGTTTTTCACGGAGCGGAACCGATGCTCAATCGCAATGCGATTTTTGCCGGGATCGATAAGTATAAAAGTGACTTTCGCTTTGGTGTGCAGACTAATGGGACTCTAATGGATGACGAAGCGATAGAATTTTTTACCTCGCATGGAATCGGTATCGGACTATCCCTGGATGGTCATATAGGTAAAATCGCAGACCGAACGAGAAAAACCTGGAAGGGCGATGGTGTCTTTAAGAAAGTCATCGATACTCTGGAACGATTGAAGGGATATCCTGGTTACAATGTGATCTGTACGGTAACACGCGAGAATATGCAGTCGCTTCCCAGGATTGTGGACTTCTTTCATACCCTGGAGGTTCCGATTTGCATGCTCAATCCTGTCCGGTGTACGCTTCAGGGGGCTCGCGAGATCAAGCCGGATGATCACGAACTGGCCCAAAACTACCTCATGGCCCTTGACCGCGTTTACGAGTTGTACCAAAAGACCGGGCGCAAGTTGGTAGTGGCTAACTTTGCCAATGCGCTCATAGGCATAGTGGCCCCGACTGCGCGTCGGCTCATGTGCGATAT
>DYHU01000419.1 GCA_020724025.1 Syntrophorhabdus sp.
TATGAGATATGGGATTTAATATTTCACAAAAGTATAATGATGCGGACCCAAGAAAACTTATGGATTGGCAGATTGCAGATATTGCCGAAGAAAATATGCCCACTCTTGACGAGTGGCAGGACAATTTGGGCCTCAAAAAGGATGAAATCATTCCCATGGGGAGGCTATGCAAACTCGACTTTATGAAGATCATCGACCGTCTGAAAAGAAAACCAGATGGGAAGTACATCGAGGTCACAGCCATTACTCCTACTCCGTTGGGAGAAGGAAAAACAACAACGGCTATGGGTTTGCTGGAGGGTCTTGGTAAAAGAGGCAAGAATGTCGGTGGTTGTATCCGTCAACCCTCAGGCGGCCCCACGATGAACATCAAAGGCACGGCTGCAGGAGGAGGCAAAGCTCTGCTCATTCCAATGACCGAATTTTCCTTGGGCTTAACGGGTGACATCAACGATATTACCAATGCCCACAACCTCGCCATGGTTGCTTTGAATGCCCGGATGCAACACGAACGAAACTATGACGATGCCGAACTGGCCAAGCGAAAACTCAAACGGCTCGACATTGATCCCACCAATATAGAAATGTGTTGGGTCATGGATTTTTGCGCTCAAGGTTTGCGGAACATCATCATGGGGATGGGGGGGAGGATGGATGGTTTTCTGATGGCCTCAAAATTCGGCATTACAGTGAGTTCGGAACTCATGGCCATTCTCTCCATTATTAGGGATCTAAAAGACCTTCGAGAAAGATTGGGCAACATTATCGTCGCCTATGATAAGAAGGGCAAACCAGTCACGACCACTGACCTCGAAGTGGCAGGCGCCATGTGTGCATGGATGAGAAATACGATCAATCCCACATTGATGATGACAACAGAATATCAGCCCTGCCTCGTCCACGCCGGTCCTTTTGCGAACATCGCTGTTGGGCAGTCTTCCATCATTGGGGACCGCATTGCACTAAAAATGTTCGACTATCATGTCACCGAGAGCGGTTTTGCTGCGGACATCGGTTTTGAGAAATTCTGGAACGTGAAGTCGCGGTTGAGTGGTCTCGTTCCCAATGTCTCGATTCTCACTGCTACAATCCGGGCTTTAAAGATGCATGGCGGCGGACCAGCTGTCGTGGCAGGACGACCCCTTCCCGACGAATATACGAAGGAAAATCTGTCCCTCCTTGAGAAAGGCATCATCAACATGACTCACCTCATTGGTGTGATCAGGAAATCAGGAATTAGCCCCGTTGTCTGCATCAATTCATTCCACACTGATACCAAGGATGAAATCGCAATGGTCCGTAAGTATGCAGAGCAGGCAGGAGCCCGTTGCGCGGTTTCTGAACATTGGCTCAAAGGTGGGGATGGGGCACTGGAGTTGGCTGATGTGGTCATGGAGGCCTGTAAAGGCAACGTAGATTTCAAGTTCCTTTATCCACTCGAAATGCCCTTCAGACAAAGGGTGGATATAATTGCCAAGGAGGTTTATGGAGCAGACGGTGTCTCCTGGACTCCCGATGCTGAAGCCAAAGCAAAACGACTCGAGGCCGATCCCACAATGAAGGATTTTAACACCATGATGGTCAAGACCCACCTGAGCCTGACACACGATCCAACAAAGAAGGGAGTGCCCAAAGGTTGGATCCTTCCGGTTCGTGACGTTTTGGTCTTTGCAGGTGCGAAGTTCCTCTGCCCAATGACCGGAACGATCAGCCTGATGCCAGGAACCAGCTCAGATCCAGCCTATCGAAGAGTCGATGTGGATGTGAATACTGGCAAGGTGAGTGGGCTTTTCTAAAAAGCTTCCACTACCATCGTTTAAAACAATTTCCCAGTCCTGCCTCCATCGAAATCGAGGCGGGACTGGGTTAAAATTAAATGATTCATGCAAAAGCATTATGTAACCTTCCATCCCAGTGAAAGAAGAATTATGGTGGATGAGGGAGAGAACCTCCTCCAGGCCGCTATGGAAGCAGGAATCCATATCAATGCCTCCTGTGGTGGAAGCGCTACCTGCGGGAAGTGTAAGATCAATCTTCTGAAAGGTGTGGCCGATTCTCCGAGACATCCCAAAATCGCTCAGCAGGAGTATGACCAGGGAATTCGCCTCGCCTGCCTCACATCGATTCGTGGAGACCTCGATGTCGAGATCCCCTTCGAATCTCAGGTGGATAGATCCGTCCTTCAACTGAAAGGCGATCGAACCGCCAAAAAATACCTTCTCTCTCCTCAGGACATCTACCAGCTGGTTCAGGGCTGGGAGGTCGATCCGGCTGTCTTTAAGAAGCATGTCCGGCTCGATCCCCCTACGCCGAAAGATAATAGGAGCGACCTGACCCGTCTGACCAATGTTCTTGAGCGACAGCACGGCATCGGAGGAATCTCCACTGACTTTCGGGTCATCATGAAGTTGAGTCAAATCCTCCGGGAATCGGACTGGAAGGTAACCGCCACCCTCGTTATGACGAGAAAAGGTTGTAAACTGATCAATGTGGAGCCTGGGGATACCACCCATCAGAACTATTCGGTTGTCCTCGATATCGGAACGACAACGATTTCTGGCCAGCTCCTCGATC
>DYHU01000070.1 GCA_020724025.1 Syntrophorhabdus sp.
AGGCCGGCTCGAAATTCTGTTGACAGATGAGCCTCAATTATATTAAGTTTTTCAATAAAATTCGTTGATTATTTCAGAGGCGACCATGAACGAATATCAGATAGCCATCCCCGTCAATATCGAAGACGAGATGAAAAAGTCCTACATGGACTATGCGATGAGCGTCATCGTCGGCCGGGCCCTTCCGGATGTGCGAGACGGTCTCAAGCCCGTCCACCGGCGCATCCTCTATTCGATGAACGAATTGAATAACGACTGGGACAAACCATACAAAAAGTCGGCCCGGATCGTCGGCGATGTGATCGGAAAATACCATCCCCATGGAGATATGGCTGTCTATGACTCCATCGTCCGGATGGCGCAGGACTTTTCGCTCCGTTATATCCTGATCGATGGCCAGGGAAACTTCGGCTCGGTGGACGGCGACCCTCCGGCAGCCATGCGGTATACCGAAATCCGCATGTCCAAACTCACGGGCGAACTGCTCTCTGACATCGACAAGGAGACCGTCGATTTTGTTCCGAACTACGATGAATCCCTGACCGAACCTTTCGTCCTGCCTGCCAAATTCCCCAATCTCCTTGTCAATGGCTCTTCCGGTATCGCAGTGGGAATGGCCACCAACATCCCTCCCCATAATCTGATCGAAACGATTAACGGACTGATCGCTTTCATCGAAAACCCGGAGATCTCCTCCGGAGAGTTGATGTCCTACATTCCCGGGCCCGATTTTCCCACAGGGGGTTTCATCTATGGAAGGGAAGGCATCAAGGCGGCCTACGAGACAGGGAAGGGCGTGATTCAGCTCCGGGCAAGGGCCATCATCGAGAGGGATAGGAAGGGAGAGAAAGAGAGCATTATCATCACAGAGCTTCCCTATCAAACGAATAAGGCGAAACTGATCGAGAGGATCGCAGAGCTGGCCCAGGAGAAGGTGATCGAAGGCATCGCCAGCGTCCGGGACGAATCAGACCGTGAAGGCATGAGGGTGGTTGTCGAACTGAAACGCAACGAGGTCCCGGAGGTCATCCTCAACCAGCTCTATAAGAATACCCAGATGCAGACCTCTTTCGGCATCATCCTCCTGGCCATCCATCAGAATCAGCCAAAGCTCCTCCCTCTCAAAGAGATGCTTCATCTCTTCCTCCAGCACCGGAGAGAGGTCGTGACCCGGAGGTCGCTCTTCGAGTTGAAGAAGGCGGAGGCAAGGGCCCATATCCTTGAAGGTCTCAAAAAGGCGATCGACCAGATCGATGCCATCATCGCCACGATCAAGGCCTCCAAGACTCCCAGGGAAGCCAAAGAGCGGTTGATGGAGCGGTTCGCCCTGTCCGAAGAACAGGCCCAGGCCATTCTCGACATGAGGCTCCAGCGTCTCACCAATCTGGAGCAACGGAAGATCGTCGAAGAGTATGAGGAGATGATCAAACTGATCAACCGCCTTAAGGACATTCTCGCCAGCGAGCGACTGATGCTCAATGTAATCAAGGAGGAACTCGTTTCGATCAGGGATACCTATGGAGACGAGAGACATACCGAAATCGTGGAGGTCGCTCCGGAGATCAAGATCGAAGACCTCATCGCTGAAGAGGATATGGTCGTAACGATCACCCATACGGGATATATCAAGAGAAATCCCATCAGCCTCTACCGGAGCCAGCATCGCGGCGGGAAGGGGAAGGTGGGGATCAATGTGAAGGAAGAGGATTTTGTCGAAGACCTCTTCATCGCATCCACCCATGACTACCTCCTTTTCTTCACCGATGCCGGAAAGATCTTCTGGAAAAAGGTCCATGAGGTCCCTCAGGCCGGACGCATCACCCGTGGAAAAGCCATCATTAACCTCCTCAACCTCAGCCCCGAGGAGAAGGTGACTGCCATTCTCTCCCTTAAAGATTTTTCACCCGGGAAGTTCATCACCTTCATCACGAAAAAAGGGACGATCAAGAAGACCGCTCTCGAGGCCTACAGCAATCCCAGGGCAGGGGGCATCATCGCTCTCGGCCTCGATGAAGGGGATGAACTGATCTCCACCAAATTGACTGACGGTGATCGATACCTCTTCATCGGGACGAAGATGGGGAAGGCCATCCATTTCTCTGAAAATCAGATCAGGGAGATGGGTCGCACCGCCCATGGCATCAGGGGGGTCCGGCTCTCCAAGGGGGATGAGGTGGTGGGCATGGAGGTCGTCGTTCCACACACCCCCCTGTTGACGGTCACAGAAAACGGATACGGGAAGAGGTCGCAGGCAGCGGAATATCGGATACAGAACAGGGGAGGATCGGGCATCTTTACCGTGAAGAGGACGAAGAAGACAGGAGATGTGGTGGGTGTGAAGGCCATCACGAATGAGGACGAATTGATGATCATCTCCAATAAGGGAAAGATCATCCGTTTGAGGGCCGCCGATATTCCCGTCCAGGGAAGGAGCACCCAGGGGGTGAGGCTGATCACCCTCGAAGAAGGGGAACGGGTTGTGGCTTTGGCCAAGTTGGCCGAAAAGGAGTGAAGCGCCGTCCTGTAGGCGGGCTTTACGCCTGCACGCCGAAACGCCACACTGCGGCGTGCAGGCACGAATAGAGTAGGGGCAATTCATGAATTGCCCCTACAAGTCTCGGCGAAAATGCCGGCGGGACAAGAATGTCCCGCCTATCGGGTTTTATATCGCTGCATTCATCACCGTCCACAGGGCGGCGTATTCTGCAGCATTTTCGTGAGAGAGAAGGGCCTTCAAATGGTCTTCTCCGTATCGCCAAAAAAAACACTTGAATTTTTTTTAAAATGGGGTTATTGGTATTTAGGTTTGACAAAAAAAGTTTAATCCTCAAATCATTTCCCCTCAATCTCTTTTAAATTCATTTATCCACAATTGTGGAAACATTGTGAAAAGAGCTTGATAACCTATTAAAAATGAAGAAGTTTTTCTTTTTTGGTCTGGTCTGTCCATTCCATAAATTATCTTCATGTCATATCTGCGACACTCAAGGTCAAGTCCATGGAAGACCTATGGTCTAAGGTGACCGATTCTCTAAAAGAGAGGATTGGCCCTCAGAATTTCGATATCTGGATCAAGCCCATTCAATTCCTTTCGATGGATGGTGAAAAGGTTGAGATGGAAGTGCCGAACCGTTTCTTCAGGGAATGGATCAATGAACATTATTTGAGCCATATCAAAGAGGTCTTCTCCTATCTGACCCAGAAGTCCTTTCATCTCCAATTCAAAATCAGAAATGACCCCGCGTCCCGCGGGGTAGAGGGAAAGGGTTCAACGCCTTCTCTCCAGGAAAATCATGTCCCACAGGTCCTTCATACCCTTAAGCCTCCTTTTAATCCCAAATATTCCTTTGAAAATTTTGTAGTGGGAGCGAGTAATCAGTTTGCCAATGCCGCCTGTTTAGCGGTGGCCAACTTGCCGGCCAAGAACTACAATCCTCTCTTTATTTACGGAGGCGTTGGGTTAGGAAAGACCCATCTCCTCCATGCCATCGGAAACCATATCTTCCAGCATCGCATTCTTCCCGATGTGAAGAAGGTCTTTTACACCTCGGCCGAGGAATTTACCAACGAGATGATCAATTCGATCCGTTTTGAGAAGATGGAGGAGTTCAGAAATAAATATAGAAGGATGGACATTCTGTTGATCGACGACATCCAGTTCATCGCCGGAAAAGAGAGAACCCAGGCAGAATTCTTCCACACCTTCAACTCCCTTTATGAGGCGAGAAAGCAGATCGTCGTCACGAGCGACAAATTCCCCAAAGATATTCCCAATTTCGAGGAGCGTCTCCGATCCCGTTTCGAGTGGGGGTTGATCGCCGACATTCAGCCACCGGACATTGAGACCAAAGTGGCCATTCTCAGAAAGAAGGCGGAGAATGAGAACATCCACCTTCCTAATGATGTGGCCTTCTTCCTGGCCTCTCAAATTGATTCCAACATCAGGATGCTGGAGGGATGCCTCATCCGCATCGGCGCCTTTGCCTCTCTTTCCCAGGCGCCCATCGATCTCAATACGGCTAAAGAGGTTTTGAAGAATATTATCAAACCAAAGGATGAGTTGATCTCCACGGAAATGGTCCAAAAGGTGGTGGCCAATTATTTTAATATTAAAATTTCCGACTTCAAGGTAAAAAGAAAGAATAAAGGCTTTGTGGTTCCCCGTCAGATTGCCATCTATCTCTCTCGAAAATTGACGGGTTCTTCCCTTGTTGAAATAGGAGAAAAATTCGGAGGGAAAGACCATTCCACCGTCCTCCATTCAATTAAAAAGGTGGAAGAGAAGATATCGAATGATCCCTCTTTTAAAGAGATGATAGAGAATCTGCAGGCCCGAATTAAGTCATAAATAGAGTTGAAATATTGTGTAAAAAGGAGGAAAAGAAAAAAAATATCTTATTTATTAAAAATTTCTATTTATTCTTCACATATGATTCCATATTAAATTATTTATTCTCTTTATGACTTACATTCTTTTTCCTCATTTCCACAGGAACAGACGGTTATGACGTATAAATATAATATAGAATACTACATAGGAGGGGAAGATGGCACATATTGAAATTGAGAAGAAGGAACTTCTAAAAGGATTAAGTTTAATGCAGGGAATTGCAGGCAGAAAGACGACCCTTCCCATCCTTTCTCATATTTATATGGAATGGAAAAAGAACTCGCTCTTTCTTACCGGAACCGATCTAGAAACGGGTATTCAGGAGGAGTTGAGCGCGACGGTTCACGAAGAAGGGAAGGCCTCTATCTCATCAAAAAAATTATATGAGATCATCAGAGAATTGCCTGAACAGGTCATCCATATTCAAAAAAAAGAGAATCACTGGATCCATCTCAAGTGTGGAAAATCCGTTTTTAATATTGCCGGTTTAGATCCTGAAGAATTTCCCTCTCTGCCCGCCTGGCAGGAAAAATCCTTCTCAACCGTCTCCACCCGGATAATTAGGGAGATGATTGAAAAGACGGTCTTTGCCGCCTCCAATGAGGAGTCACGATATCATCTCAACGGAATCCTTTTTACCCAGCAGAAAGCAGGAGGGAAAGAGTTTCTTCGAATGGTAGCAACCGACGGACACCGCCTCTCTCTTGTCGATCGAGAAGGACAGGTCATCCCGGGGGTTGAAAAAGGAATCATCGTTCCCAAAAAAGGGGTTCTGGAGATCAAGAAGATCGTGGGGGATAAGGAAGGGGAAGAGGAGATGGGGGTCTATTTCGACAACACCCATGCCTTCTTTAAGCTGGGAAAGTCTCTCATGGTCATCCGTTTGATCGAGGGTGAATTTCCCGAATACGACCAGGTCATTCCAAAAAATAATGATAAGAAATTAAAGATGGGGAAAGAGATGATCTATGGATCTCTGAGAAGGGTCTCCACTATGGCGAGCGAAAGGGCGGAGGGAGTTAAACTCTCCCTAAAGAAGAATTCGATGGAACTCTCTTCCTACCATCAGGATTTTGGAGATGCAAAGGAGGAGGTCGATATTCAGTATGAGGGTCCTCCAATCGAGATTGGTTTCAACGCCAGATATCTGATCGAGGCCCTCCAGTCATTCGACACCGAAGAGATTCTCCTGGAGCTGAAAGATGAGGGAAACCCGGGGATCATCCGGCCGCACACCTCCCAGGCCCCATCCCACCAGCTCTGCATCATTATGCCGATGAGAATATAAACCATTAGTCAGTCGTCCGTGGTCAGTAGACCGTTGTTAATGTTTTTTAACACGCTAAGGACAAATAACAATAGACCACTCACGATTCACCAAAGGAGAATGAATGCAGGAGACACCAGAACAATATACCGCAGAACAGATCAAGGTCTTAGAGGGGCTCTCGGCGGTCCGCAAAAGGCCCGCCATGTATATCGGCAATACCGGCGTGGAAGGCCTTCACCATCTCGTCCATGAGTTGGTGGACAACAGCATCGATGAGGCCCTGGCCGGCCACTGTGACAAGATTGAAGTGATCATCCATATCGATCATAGCGTGACGGTCAGGGATAATGGTCGCGGCATTCCGGTCGATCTCCACGAGAAGGAGAATCGCCCGGCCGTGGAAGTGGTCATGACCAAACTTCACTCCGGAGGAAAGTTTGACAATCGGAGTTACAAGATCTCCGGAGGCCTTCATGGGGTGGGCCTCTCCGTGGTCAATGCCCTTTCGGAATATATCGATCTCGAGATCCGGAGGGATGGGAAAGTCTACCATCAGGTCTACAAGAGGGGAGAAGTCAAAACAAAACTGGAGGTCACCGGCAAGACCAAACATACGGGAACACAGGTCCGATTTAAAGCCGATGGCGAAATTTTTGAGACGGTCCAGTTCAGCTTCGATCTTCTTTCCCAGAGGCTCAGGGAGCTGGCCTTTTTGAATAAAGGATTGTCCATCAGCATCGAGGACGAACGATCCGGGAAGCGACACGACTTCTTCTACAAAGGCGGGATTCTCTCCTTCATCGAATTTCTGAATAAGAACAAGAACTGCATCCACTCGAAGCCCGTCTACATCCAAGGGGTGAAGAACGGGATCGAGGCGGAGATCGCCTTCCAGTACAACGATGGGTATGCGGAGAACCTCTTCTCCTTCGCCAACAATATCAATACCCACGAGGGGGGAACCCATCTCGTCGGCTTCAAGACCGCCCTGACCCGGACGATCAACCAGTATGCGACCAATGCCAATCTGCTGAAGGGCACCAAAGAGAACCTCACCGGCGATGATACCCGCGAGGGATTGGCCGGGGTGATCAGCGTCAAGATCCCGGAGCCTCAGTTCGAGGGCCAGACCAAGACCAAGCTGGGCAATAGCGAAGTGAAAGGATTGGTGGAGGCCCTGGTGAACGAGAAACTGGGGAGCTTCTTTGAAGAGAACCCTTCCATGGCAAAGAAAATCATCACCAAGGTGATCGATTCGGCCAGGGCGAGAGATGCGGCCCGAAGGGCTCGGGAGTTGAGCCGGCGAAAGGGAGCCCTGGAGACAGATTCCCTTCCCGGAAAACTTGCTGACTGCCAGGAGAAGGATCCTCAGCGAAGCGAGATCTTCATTGTAGAGGGGGATTCGGCAGGCGGATCCGCCAAACAGGGACGGGATCGAGCGACCCAGGCCATCCTTCCCATCAAAGGGAAGATCCTCAATGTGGAGAAGGCAAGGTTTGATAAGATGCTGGCCAATGAAGAGATCCGGATCCTCATCTCCGCCCTGGGCGCAGGCATAGGGAAGGATGACTATGATATCCATCGGATTCGTTACCACCGCATCATCATCATGAGCGATGCAGACGTGGATGGATCGCATATCCGCACCCTGCTTCTCACCTTCTTCTATCGCCAGATGCCGGAGGTGATTGAGAGGGGATTTCTCTATATTGCCCAGCCCCCTCTCTTCAAGGTATCGGAGGGAAAGAGCGAGATCTATATCAAGAACGAGGAGGAGTTCAACCGGTATCTGATGGACCGGGCCATCGCTAAAAGCGAAGTGACGGTGGAGAAGACGAAGAAGAAGCTGGCCGAAAAGAGGCTGGCCTTATTGCTGGAGAAGATCTATCTCCTTCACGATTTGACCCAGAGACTCCAGAAAAAGGGCACCCCCCGGTCCCTTCTCAACTTCCTCCTTGAGCAGGAGGTCAGGAGCAAAACGACCTTTGAGGAGAAGGGGAAGATCGCTGATCTCCAGAAGCGTCTGAGAAAGATCGGATTTGAGGTCTTCGATCTCTACCGGGATGAGGAGTATAACCTCTACGGCTTTGAGGTTCAGGAATCCAACGGAGGGAAGAGCCTTCGATGCAGGGTCCAATGGGGTCTCATCGCATCGGTCGAGTACCGGAACCTCTTTCAGGTTTATCAGGAGATTCAGGAGATAGCGCCCCCTCCCTATATCTTGGTGGAGAAGGGAAAGCAGGTGACGGTCGAGAGGATGGAAGACCTCCTTGAATCGCTGAGCCACCTGGGAAGGGAAGGGCTCTCCATCCAGAGATATAAAGGTCTGGGCGAGATGAATCCCGCACAACTCTGGGAGACGACGATGAATCCAGAGAAACGAACCCTTCTCAAGGTGAGGGTGGAGGATGCCATCGAGGCGGACGAAACCTTCAGCATCTTAATGGGCGATGAAGTGGAACAGCGCCGCCACTTCATCGAAGAGAACGCCCTCTTCGTCCAGAGGCTCGACATTTAATATGAAAGGTTAAGGTTGAGGTTAGAATTAAAACAATAAGTCCTCAACCTAAACCTTGAACTGAACCTTTTTTTAACATTTGAAATTTCATAATAGGGAGCAGGATGCTCATCGTTGGAGTGACGGGAGGGGTGGCCAGCGGCAAGACAACGGTCTCCAGGATATTTGAAGAGGAAGGAGCCTATATCATCGAGGCAGACCAGATTGCCAGGGAACTGGTTCAGCCCCATTCCCCTGCGTGGAGGGAACTCACCCGGGTCTTCGGAAAAGAGATCCTTGAAGAGAATGGAACCATCGACCGGAAGAGATTGGCTGACCGGGCCTTTTCCGATTCCGGGCAGAGGAGATTATTGAACGAGATCCTTCATCACCGGATTAAAAAAGAGATGGGGAAGAGGGCAAGAGCGATCAAACGGAAAGACCCTCATGCCATTGTCGTCTTCGATGTTCCCCTGCTGGTGGAGACAGGGTTTCATCGGGAGGTGGACAGGGTCGTGGTCATCACCTCGAAGGAGACACAGCAGATAGAGAGGCTGAAGAAGAGGGCGGGTATGAGCGAGGAGGAGACGCGGAGGATCATCTCCTCCCAGATGGACCTTGAGGAGAAGGTGAAAGCGGCGGACTTCATCATTCGAAATGAGGGGTCCATCGAGGAGACCCGGAGAAAAGCCAGAGAGGTATTTCAAGAATTGAGGAGGATCCTCCTTCAGAAGAGAAGGAGACCGACCGATAAGTGAAAGAGGAGGATAAAAGGAAGGACTATGAACCTTAAGGATTTGAAGAAAAAGAAGATCAATGAGTTAACGAAGATCGCAAGGGAACTCAATGTCGAAGGGGCAACCGGGATGAGGAAGCAGGACCTCATCTTTGCCATCCTTCAAGCCCAGACGGAGAAGAACGGCCTGATCTTCGGGGAAGGGGTGCTGGAAATCCTGCCCGACGGCTTCGGATTCCTGAGGGCGCCCGATTACAACTATTTACCCGGGCCGGACGACATCTATATCTCACCCTCTCAGATCCGGCGATTTAACCTCCGAACCGGCGACACGGTCTCCGGTCAGATCCGTCCCCCCAAAGACACGGAAAGATATTTTGCCATGCTGAAGGTGGAGATGGTCAATTATGAAGACCCGGAGGTGGCTCGGGATAAGATCCTTTTCGACAACCTGACGCCCCTTTATCCTCAGGAAAAGATCTCCCTGGAGATGGATGGAGAGAGAAACAACTACTCTGCCCGGGTGATGGATCTGCTCACCCCCATCGGAAAGGGGCAGAGAGGCCTCATCGTCGCCGCTCCGCGGACAGGCAAGACGATGCTTCTCCAGACGATCGCCCACAGCCTTACGAAGAATCATAAGGAGGTCACCCTCATCGTTCTTCTCATCGATGAACGGCCTGAGGAGGTGACCGACATGGAACGTTCGGTCGATGCAGAGGTGATCAGTTCCACCTTTGACGAGCCGGCCCAGCGCCATGTTCAGGTGGCGGAGATGGTGATCGAGAAGGCGAAGAGATTGGTCGAGCACCAGAAGGATGTGGTGATCCTTCTGGACAGCATCACCCGTCTGGCCAGGGCCTACAATACGGTCGTCCCACCCAGTGGAAAGATTCTCTCCGGAGGAGTCGATGCCAATGCCCTCCAGAAACCCAAACGGTTTTTCGGTGCGGCCAGAAATATCGAAGAGGGCGGAAGCCTCACCATTATCGGCACAGCCCTTGTGGATACCGGAAGCCGGATGGACGAGGTGATCTTTGAGGAGTTTAAAGGAACAGGAAATATGGAGATCAACTTGGACCGACGTCTGGTGGACCGCCGGGTTTTTCCCTCCATTGACATCCAGCGTTCCGGGACTCGAAAGGAAGAGCTTCTGCTGGCCCCCAATGACCTGAACCGCATCTGGCTCCTGAGAAAAGTGCTCCAGCCCATGAGCTCGGTGGACAGCATGGAATTCCTTCTCGAGAAGATGCACGCCACCAAGAGCAACCGGGATTTTCTCGATTCGATGAATCAATAGAAATGCGGGTATTGGTGATGGGACCCCTTCAATGGGGACAGATTTAAAATCTGTCCCCAAATGTTGAAATTCTTCACAAAATCAGTAAAATAGATTTGGAGGCTATAGAGATGAAAAAGGATATCCACCCCAAGGTTTATGAGACGGTGATCAAATGCGCCTGTGGAGCGACCTTCGAGACACAGAGCGCGCAGAAGGAGATCCGTGTGGAAATCTGTTCGAATTGCCATCCCTTCTACACCGGCAAACAGAAATTTGTGGACTCCGCAGGCAGGATCGAACGTTTTAAGAAGAAATACGGAGAGACGATTGAAAAGAAAGATTGATACGTTCGACGGCGCCAAACCCCGATTTTTAAATCGTGGTAAAAATCGCCGCTCAGTATCAACCCTGAGCATAACCCGGGTGCCTGTCCTGAGTCCCGCGAAACGCGGGATCGAAGGATCAGACCGGGGAGTCGCATGGGTTGATTTCACCTCACCCCATTCTCTCTTTCCTTTCCTGCAAAGGGCCTCAGGTCTCCGGCCCTTTCAGACTCCGGGGAGCCCACAACCCATCCCCGCCTCCCCTTTTTTCGAAGCGGCCATTCAGCATTAGTTTGTTCGGAGGATGAAGATGTCTTTAGGGAGAAGGAGCCCCGAAGAGGGGCGTTTCCCATGGAGCGGTATTATCCCCAAGAAGGAGGAAGGGCCGATACGCGTCGGCGGACAGGCCGTGATCGAAGGGGTAATGATGAGGTCTCCCCACTCCATGGCCATTGCCGTCCGGAAGCCCGATGGAGAAATCGTGGTCAAAAAGGAGGGATTGAACTTCTTCTCCGAGAAAAGCTTCTTATTTAAATTCCCTCTGGTGAGGGGCATCATCGCCCTGATCTCAGCCCTTACCCTGGGCATCCGGGCCCTTCATTTCTCCGCCAATCAGGCCCTCCCCGAAGAGGAAGGCCAGAAGGAGATCGGCTCCTGGGCGATGAGCCTCACCTTTGGCCTGGCCCTCTCTTTTGGCATCTTTCTCTTCTTTCTCGTCCCTCTCTTTTTGACGAAGGGGTTAAAGTGGTTCTTTCCGATCCTTTCAACGAGCGGACTGCTCTTCAATCTGATGGACGGCCTCATCAGGCTGGCCATCTTTTTAGCCTATATCCGGGCCATCTCCTTTTTAAAGGAGATTGAACGGGTATTCCAATATCATGGCGCAGAACACAAGTCGATCTTTGCCTTTGAGGCAGGTGAGCCTTTGAGTGTCGAACGGGTGAAAGAATTCGGTTATCTCCATCCCCGGTGCGGAACGAACTTTCTCCTCATCGTCATGGTGGTGAGCATTCTCGTCTTTGCCCTCATCCCCCACCACCTTCCATTCGGATATAAAGTGGCTTCCCGGGTGATCTTCATCCCTTTCATCGCCGGGCTCTCCTATGAGATCATCCGGTTTGCAGATCGAAAGCGAAACCGGAGAGGGGTCCGGTTGATCATCCAGCCCGGGCTCTGGCTCCAGAGGCTCACGGCACGGGAGCCTACCGAGCCCCAGATCGAAGTGGCCCTGCGCGCCCTTCAGGAAGTATTGGAGATGGAGAGACAGAGAGGAATTTAATTCGCTATCTGTAGGGAACGGTTTCAAACCATTCCCTACTCGGCTTGTCCAGATCTATTTAAACCACGGTAGACGGGGTTTTCTAACCCCGTCTTGGCCTGCCTGCGCGAAGCCCCGCCTCCAGAAGCCTTGCGGAGGGCAGGTGCTTCGGCGAAGGCAGGCGGGACAGGAATGTCCCGCCTATCGAATCTGAATACCCGGTTTTCTCGGGAACGGTGAAAAAGGATTTTTCAAAGTGCTAAATTGATACAAAAAAACATTTGGTTGCCTTGCAAACTTAGGAGTTAAAGAAGATGTTTGAGAAATTAGAAGAAGTGGAACGTCGATATGAAACGCTCTCCCATCTTCTCACCCAGCCAGAGGTGATCAATAATCAGATGGAGCTTCAGAAGTTGGCCAGGGAATATTCCGAACTGGGGAAGGTGGTTGACCTCTACCGAAAGCTCAAGAAACTGGAAGAGGAAATCAAGGGGAACCGTCAACTCCTCGCCGGCGATGAAGATGAAGAGATGAAGGGGCTGATCAAAGAGGACCTCCATCGGCTCACCGGAGAGAAGGAGAGAACGGAAGAGGAACTTCGAGTGGCCCTCCTTCCAAAAGATCCTAATGATGAGAAGAACATCCTCCTTGAGATCCGTGCAGGAACCGGAGGAGATGAGGCCGGGCTCTTTGCCTCCGACCTTTTTCGGATGTATGGGAAATATGCGGAGAAGAACCGCTGGCGGGTGGAGATCATGAGCCGGAGTTTCACGGGTGTGGGCGGGTTCAAAGAGGTCATTGCCCTGATCGAAGGCAAAGGGGTTTACAGCCGGCTCAAGTATGAGAGCGGTGTCCAACGCGTTCAGAGAGTTCCTGTCACCGAGTCCCAGGGGCGGATCCATACCTCAACCGTTACCGTAGCGATTCTTCCTGAGGCAGAGGATGTGGAGGTGGCGATTGATCCGAACGATCTCCGGATCGACATCTTCCGGTCTTCGGGCCCGGGGGGCCAGAGCGTCAATACCACGGACTCCGCTGTCCGGATCACCCATCTCCCCACCAATATGGTGGTCACCTGTCAGGACGAGAAGTCTCAGCATAAGAATAAGGCGAAGGCCCTAAAAATTCTTAGAGCGAGATTGCTTGACCATGCGAAACAGGAGAAGGAGAAGGAGATCTCCGAGAAGAGAAGGAACCAGGTGGGAACCGGGGAGCGGAGCGAACGTATCCGGACCTATAACTTTCCCCAGGGAAGGGTGACCGACCACCGGATCGGTTTAACCCTTTACCGATTAAGCGAGGTGCTGGATGGTGAGATCGATGAGATCATCCATGGACTGACAACTCACTATCAGGCAGAAGCGCTCAAAGGATAAGGAGAAGGTCATGTAGTCCGGTAGTCTCGTAGTTCCATAGTCATAGGGTCGAACAAAAAACTAACGACTATGAGATTATACGGCTATTTGACAAAGCGACCTGCGATTTGGAAGGACGATGACTGCCCTGAAAGCATTGAATTGGGCGACCGATTATTTGAGAGAGCGCCGGATCGACCATCCCCGGCTCAATGCGGAGCTCCTGCTGGCCTGCTCGATGCGCCTCAGCAGAGAGGAGCTCTACACCCGTCTCCACGGCCAGGTGATGGAGGAAGAGAGAAAGACGCTTGAAGGTTTGATCCTGAGGAGAGCCTCCGGAGAGCCCCTTCAATATATTTTGGGCCATCAGGAGTTCTGGTCCATCGACTTAAAGGTGGATCCCCGTGTCCTGATTCCAAGACCGGAGACAGAACTTCTGGTTGAAGAAAGCCTTTCGATCCTCGCAAATATTTCTTCCAAAAAAAATCCCTCTGTTTTAGAATTGGGGACGGGAAGCGGAGCCATCGCCATTTCATTGGCAAGAGAAGTGAAAAATATTTTTTTAGTCGCCACCGACCTCTCAGGGGATGCGCTCATGGTGGCCAGGGAGAATGCGAGACAGGCGGGCGTTTCCGATAAGATCGGGTTCGTGAAGGGCGATCTCGTTAACCCGTTCCATCCGCGAGAGACCTTTGACCTGATCCTTTCGAATCCTCCCTACCTCTCTGATTCAGAAATAGGCGATCTGGCCAGGGAGGTCATCGATCATGAACCGGTCATCGCCCTGCATGGAGGAAAGGACGGTCTGGAGTTCTATCGGAAGTTGATTTCTCAAACCCCTTCTTATCTGAAGAAGGAAGGATGGTTCCTCTTGGAGGTAGGAAGCAATCAGGCAGGCAGTGTTTCTAAGATGATCGAGGCCGGGGGCCATTTTCAAAAGCCCGAGCGAGTGAAGGATCTTTCAGGAATCGAGAGGGTGGTCAAGGCACAGCGAAAGTAAACCCCGTTAGAAATTCCAGTCGTTGCGACTCGAAACCGAGCGGACTATTATTTCTAATGGGGTAAAAAAACTCGAAGCACGAAATCCTAAATTCGAAACAAGCACAAATGAACAAATTTCAAAGGTTATGACATTTGATGAACTCGTAAAAAGTCGTCATTCCCGTGAAAACGGGAATCC
>DYHU01000420.1 GCA_020724025.1 Syntrophorhabdus sp.
TATACCGGAATAGCTGGAGGAGCTTTATTTATGGGAACAAGTGGAGGTGTAGCCATGTCCAGCACAGCAAGTCGTGTGGCATTGGTGAAGGCAGATGATAGGAAAAACGGGGTAAAGGCCTCATTGAAGACACTTAATATTAATCCTGTCAAGGGGAAAGAGGTCCTGATCAAACCCAATTTCAACACGGCAGATATCACGCCAGGCTCCACGCATAATGACACATTGGCAGCATTGGTGGAAGAAGTCTGGGAAATGGGGGCAAAGTCGATCAGCCTTGGAGAAAGGAGCTATTCGCCTACCCAAGAGGTGATGGAGAAAAAGTCGATATTGCCCATTCTAAATAAATTGAATGTAAAAGTTATCAACTTCGATGATCTTGACGGCAGGGACTGGGTGTTATTCAAACCCCAAAAGAGTCACTGGCAGAATGGGTTTCGGGTAGCACGGCCCATCCTTGATGCAGAATGCCTCATCTCTACCTGCTGTCTGAAGACCCATCAGTTTGGAGGGATCTTCACCTTATCCTTAAAGCTCCATGTCGGCGTTGTTCCTACCTCCCGTCATGGATACGAGTATATGCGGGAACTTCACAGTTCTCCCCATCAACGAAAGATGATCGCAGAGATCAACGAGCCTTTTAAACCTGCTCTTGTCATCCTTGACGGAATCGATGCCTTTGTGGACGGGGGTCCCATGACAGGGAATCGTGCAAAAGGGGAAGTCTTCCTCGCCTCAACCGATCGGGTTGCCATGGATGCCGTCGGAGTGGCTATTTTAAAATTGCTCGGAAGCAACGAGAGTATTATGAAACCGAAGATCTTTGATCAGGAGCAGATTGCAAGAGCAGTGGAGCTTGGTTTGGGGGCATCGTCTCCATCAGAGATCGAGGTGACCCCGGCTGATGAAAAAAGCAAGGACTACAGGGATCGGGTTTTAGAGATGTTGAAGAAGGGATGATGATATAGAGCCCTTCCTTATCCTAAAGGAGACCGTTGAATATGGAATATTATGACGCGCATATTCATTTCTTTTATGACTGTTCTTTACACGAACTCCAGCAAAAAATTGGGCTTTTAGAAAAGGCCGGTCTTGCAGGCATGAATATCCTGGTGATCAGCGAATTTCCCGCCGAAATAAATACTTATCTGAAAATGATACCCGGAGCCTATCATCCCCATGTTACCCGGGAGGCTCTTGAAAATCAGAAAGACCCATTTGAGGTGATGAACTTATCCCGTCACCTGAAGATGGTCCCTTTTTTAGACGCTCGCTTTATGGAAAGTAATATTGAAGAGAAAATCAAAATGTACAGGCAGAGGGGTTTTAAAGGCCTTAAATTGCTTTATGTTCCAGAAGAAGATACCACCCTGCGTATTGGGGGCATGGAAAAGACATTTGGCCGGACATGCAAGCAGTCAGAGAAAATTACATCGTTGATTATCGAACAGGCATCCTCTCAGGGGATGCCGATCCTGATGCACGTCGATTTGAGAAGATACGAAGACTTTGTTGAAGAAATGATCAAGAGTTACCCCAGGATCAATTTTAATATCCCCCATTTTGGATTTTCCAGACGGGCCATGTCCTTGCTGTTGGATAAATATCCAAATTGTTATACGGACATGTCGTCTCTGGTCTCCTTCATGGAAAAAGATCCGGCATCCTATAAGAGCTTTATCCAACAGTATCAAGATCGGGTCCTTTTTGGCAGCGATGCGGTGATGGGCCAGCCGGAGAGAGTCGAATCGACGCTCGAATTTATGAATCGATTTCTAAAAGACATGGAAATATTCCACAAGTTAGTGAATAAAAATTACATTAATTATATGTGTGCATTGGGGGGCAGAGATGATTGATTCGCAGGAAGTCAAGAGAATGGCCAGGGAACTGGGGGCGGATCTGGTGGGGATTGCTTCTGTTCAGAGGTTTGATGCTGCTCCAGGGGGGTTCAAACCAAAGGATGTCCTTTCAGGCGCGAAATCGGTGATCGCCTATGCCAAACGGGTCCCTAAAGGTGTGTTCTCCACGGAGAGTCCTGTGCCCTACACATTTGCCAGCTCTGTCACACTGCAGGAGGTGTTCAGGGTGGCCTATGGGCTGACCCTGCGTATGGAAGATTATGGCGTGACTGCCGTTCCCATCCCGAGCGAACCCTATGAGCACTGGAATGAGGAGAAACGAGAAGGAAGAGGCCTTATGTCTCTCAAACACATTGGTTCCCTTGCCGGCCTGGGAGTCCTGGGCAGGAATACCCTGCTGACCAATGATCGGTATGGAAACCTGATCACCCTGGGTGCGGTGTTGGTTGACATCCCCCTTGCAGAAGATCCTTTAGCCGAATACCCTTCATGTGGAGATGATTGCGAGATATGCCTGCGCAACTGCCCTGCGGGTGCCCTTGACGGAATGACGGTTGACCAGAAGAAGTGCAGAGACAGGTCGCAATGGGTGACAAAGAAAGGATACTTCCTTTACGCCTGTAACATCTGCCGCAAGATCTGCCCGAATCGAAGTGGAAATAAAATGATTTGACTTTAAAGGGGAATTTCTGTAAATTTGTGTCGTTT
>DYHU01000421.1 GCA_020724025.1 Syntrophorhabdus sp.
TATTCGGTTGTCCTCGATATCGGAACGACAACGATTTCTGGCCAGCTCCTCGATCTGAACGGCTGTGTCGTTGTTGCTTGTCCGGATGGACAATGTGATGGAACCACCCTTTTTGCCCTCGCTGAAGCCTCCGATTACAACGCCCAGATCAGTTTCGGGGAGGATGTGATCACCCGGATCGTCTATTCCCAGAGATCCGGAGGGCTCAAAAAATTACAGGAGGTTGTGGTCTCAACCATTAACAAGATCATTCAGGAATTGCTCGATATGAGCAGGATCGATCGCTCCCTCATCTCTCATATGGTCATTGCCGGCAATACGACGATGACTCAGCTTCTATTGGGTCTCGATCCCAGATTTATTCGGGAAGCCCCTTATGTCCCTACAGCCAACTTCATCCCGCCGGTAAGAGCGGTCCATCTCGGAATTAATCTCGCCGATCATGTCCATACCTATATCTTTCCAATGGTGG
The DNA here is from genome assembly GCA_020724025.1 of Syntrophorhabdus sp. The sequence continues at coordinate 473 of DYHU01000421.1, forward strand.
CAAGTTATGTGGGAGGAGATATTGTGGCGGGAATCCTGGGTTCCGGAATCTTTCAAAGAGAAGCGCTCACCCTCTATATGGACATCGGAACCAATGGAGAGATCGTTCTTGGGAATAAAGACTGGCTGGCCAGCGTCTCCTGCTCCGCCGGTCCTGCCTTTGAAGGGGCGGGAATCAAATTCGGGATGAGAGCCACCCGTGGAGCCATCGAAGAGGTCAATATCAACCATCGAACCTATGAACCGATGATCCTCACGATCGGAAGGGCTAAATCCATTGGCATCTGCGGATCCGGATTGATCGACACCGTGGCCGCTCTTCTCGAAACGGGGATGATCGATCCCAATGGAAAATTCCGAAGGGATCTTCCAACGGACCGGGTTCGAAGAGGGCCGGACGGTTATGAATATGTCCTGGCCAAAAAAGAGGAGACAGCGATCCATGAGGACATCGCCCTCACGGAGATCGACATTGAGAATCTGATCCGGACCAAAGCGGCAATCTATGCGGGCTGCAAAATCCTTCTGGAGAGCGTCGGCTTGAGTTTTAAAGATCTCGAACAGGTGATCATCGCCGGCGGTTTTGGCCGCCATCTTGATCTGGAGAAGGCCATTTTCATCGGTCTCCTCCCTGAGATGGACATCGATAAATTTATCTTTGTGGGGAACGGTTCTTTGCTGGGGACAAGGCTCCTCTCTTTCTCCAGGAATCTTCTGAAGGAGGCGGAGCGAATCGCCCTGATGATGACCAACCTCGAATTAAGCCATCACCCAACTTTCATGAATGAATTCGTTGCGGCGATGTTTCTTCCCCATACCGACTCCTCAGCCTTTCCTGATGTCTCAGAGAGGCTCAACCGAATGAGAAGGGGAAGGCAAGAGTTAAGAGCGATGAGTTAATCCCCTTGCCCTGGTGGCCACCCCGCCTGGCGGGGTGCCACTGGGGAGAGGGGAAGGGTGAGGGGCGTTAGCATGACTAACTTTCAAATTCCAAAAGGGGGATAAAAAGATGACGGCAAAATTGATCAACGGCAATGAGGTCGCTCAGCAGATCCGGGAAGAATTGAAGCAGGAGGTCAACCAGATCAAAGAGAAATACAACATCACTCCGGGTTTGGTGACCATTCTCGTGGGGGAAAACCCGGCCTCCGTGAGCTATGTCACGGCAAAGCAGAAGACCTCTAAGGATTTAGGGTTTTATTCCATTCAGGACAACCAGCCTGCCACCATTACGGAAGAGGAATTGCTCAAATTGATCGACAAATATAATAAGGATCCTAAGATTCACGGGATCCTGGTTCAGCTTCCCCTGCCCAAGCACATCAATGAGACAAAAGTCCTTTATGCCGTCGATCCGAAGAAGGATGTGGACGGTTTCCACCCTGTTAATGTCGGAAAACTGATGATCGGCGAGGCCGATTTTCTTCCCTGCACTCCCGCGGGTATTCAGCAACTTCTGATCCGCTCCGGCGCAAAGATCGATGGCGCAGAGGTCGTTGTCGTGGGGCGCTCCAACATCGTTGGGAAGCCCATTGCCAATATTCTTCTCCAGAAACAGAAAGGGGCGAACGCAACGGTGACCATCTGCCATACCGGTTCAAGGGATATGGCGTTCCACACCCGGAGGGCGGACATCCTCATCGTGGCCGCCGGAAAACCGAAAGCGGTCACAGCGGATATGGTGAAGGAAGGAGTTGTCGTCATTGATGTGGGGGTCAATCGGATTGGAATGACGCCTGAGGGAAAGGCCAAACTCTGCGGCGATGTCGATTTCGACGGCGTCAAGGAGAAGGCGAGCGCCATCACTCCCGTTCCCGGCGGAGTGGGACCCATGACCATCACCATGCTGATGATGAATACGGTCAAGGCGGCAAAGATCGCCGCAGGCATTAAATAGATGATAATCCCTCCCCCCTCCCTTTATAAAAGGGAGGAGAAAATCTCCCCCTTTAGAAAAGGGGGATTAAGGGGGATTTAAAAAAGAAAATGAAGATCGCAGTCTCGGGGAAAGGCGGGACGGGTAAGACGACCATAGCGGCTCTAATTATCCGTTACCTCCTCCAAAAAAGCTATAAACCCATTCTCGCTGTCGATGC
>DYHU01000071.1:0-2214 GCA_020724025.1 Syntrophorhabdus sp.
AGCCGTGCTGCCGAAATGCTTCTCAAGAAGAACCCCTATTCAAAAATTACAATCGTCGATAAGGAGAGGGATGCCTTCAATAAAATTTCAAACCTTCCGGTTGAGACCATTGTTTGCGATGGCCTGGAGCATCTGAGGAAACTCCTCTCGGAAAGAACTTTTGTTGACTATATTATTCCCGCCGTCCCTTTCCATCTGGCTTTCGAATTCATTCTACGCCGATTGAAACCAATGGGGGCGAAGAGGGGGGAAATCCCTCTCCTTCCCGGGGTGCCCAATCCCGGGATGGGCAACACGGGTGACCTTTATACGAGCCTCGCCGATTTCCTTTGCCCTGAAGACTGTTCCGAACCCCTTCATTGTTCGGTGACAGGGGAACACCGTTCCAAGCCCCTATTCAGGATGTTGATGAACCTGTCCGGCCCATTTGAATCAAAAGTGATCCACAGCCAACAACTGGGACAAGGGGTAGGAGGATTTCGGCTTGAAAGATTGCTGAATCTGACGAAGGAGTTGAATGAAAGGAAGGATAAGGAACAGCTGATTCTGGTCAGCACGGCCTGCCGATGCCACGGGGTCACCTCCGCCCTCTCTTTCAAAAAATAAGGACACACCGATTTGCCTTTTTCGCTGGTTAAGGAGTGGAACCGGTTGACATTCAACTCCTTTTTTCGTATATTCAATTCATCCGTGAATATTAAGACGATATTCCGAAGCCTAATCGGTTTCTTCAAACAGGCGGAAATCGACTACGCTCTTGTTGGCGCTTTCGCTTTGAAGGCTTATGGATATTTGCGGGCTACCCAGGATGTGGATTTTTTAGTTCGAGGCGCTCATCAAAGCAGAATCATAGCCTATCTTGAATCCCTTGGTTATGAAACGATCTATCGCTCAGCAGGTTATTCCAATCATGTGCATCCTCTCGTAAATCTTGGAAGGATCGATTTCATTTATGTGGAAGGAGAGACCGCTGATATCATCCTTTCGGAAGCCAGGCCGTTACTTGTTCTCGATGACATATCGGTGCCTGTTGTGAAAGTTGAACATCTGATTGCCCTTAAGGTCTTTGCCATGAAAAACGACCCGGAAAGATCCTTCAGGGAAATGGCAGATCTTCAGTGCCTCCTGAAGCTGCCAGGGCTGGATTTGGAAGAGGTTCGAGGATACTTTGAAAAATACGGACAAATCGAGAAGTACGATGAGCTTACCAAAAGAGAGAAAGGGAAGCCTCGATCTTGAGAGAGATTGGGCGCTCACCAAGGAAGACTGCAGAGCTATCGGCGAGCCACGGCCTCATGAATCAAGGGATTTGGGCAGCTATCTTGATTTTCTTGATGAGCTTTGGGGATTTGAAAGGAAAGAAATTGGGAAGAGGTTTTGCTCCGAGCAATTCCGCCTGTAGGATAAAGGGCCTGGGGTCGCCCATAAGCTTTTCTCTCAATTAAAACCATCCGGGGCAAAGGGAAGAAAGGTTCCTTTCCCTGTGGAACTACCCAATTTCATCATCCTCATCATCACAGCCTGCCGCTGCCACGCCGTCACCTCCGCCCTATCCTTCTGATGTTCAATCCAGATCGAGGCTCATTCGTCGACAAAGCGAAAGCAATCGTCTTTGAAACAGCATTGGAATTGGTCGCAATAATCGTTTGCTGTTCCGAAGCAATCAAAATTGCCTTCGCCCTTCTGAATTCTTCGGATCAACTCTTCCTTTTTTAATCCGAAAGTGTTTTTGATACCAAGGGCTTTTGCTTTTTCTCTCACCTCTTGCATTTTCATATATTCCCCCTCCCGTCAGTTAAAAAGGATGGAATCATGCTCAATTGCCCCTGCTGGATTTCATATAGATATTGTTTTCTCATTCTGAGTGTTTGTCAAGAATATTCTAATCTGCCCATCCCCTCCCCTCTCTCCATAGGGGTGAGGGGGGCCTTTTGATTCCAATTCTGTTATAATGCAATAAATTCGCTCAGGCCCTGTGTCCTCCAAGATACAGGGAGCTTCCTTATGGTCCTCGAAAGAAAGATTGCTCTCGTCGATCTGAATAAAGATTCTATTGAGATCTCCCCTATTCCCCTGGATCTTCGCAGAAAATTTCTTGGGGGAAGAGGGATCAATATGTATCTCCTCTCGAGGATCTATTCTCAAGAATTGGATCCTTTCTCCCCGGAAAATCCTCTCATCTTCGGAGCCGGTCTTCTCACCGGAACTCTCGGG
>DYHU01000071.1:2314-5505 GCA_020724025.1 Syntrophorhabdus sp.
CTGGCTGGAGAAAATTTGGTCCGTTACGCCGCCATTCGTACCGGCATGAAAAATAGTGCGGGGAGAACCGGGATGGGGGCTGTGATGGGTTCTAAGAATCTGAAAGCCGTGGCCGTGAGGGGAACTCTGGATATCACGATCTTTGATCCAAAATATTATCTTAAGTACTACCGCACGCAGTTGAAGAAACTGATGGAGACGAAGTGGGTTCAGACCCTGGGGAAATATGGAACGCCTCTCCTCTTCCAGTATGCCAATGCCATGGGTTTTTTGAGCATCCGAAACAATCAATTAACCACCATCGGTGATCAGGGTTATGCCCTGGAGGCAGAGGCGCTCGAACCTTTTTCTACGGGGATGCTCTCCTGTTTTGGTTGCCCTGCCCATTGCCGTCATCGCTATTCTCTCAAAGAAGGAAGATATAAGGGGACTATAGGCGAAGGGCCTGAATATGCCTCCATTGGTTCGTTGGGAACCAAATTGGGAAATGTCGATCTTGAAAATATTATTTATGCGACCGAACTCTGCAATCGCTATGGCCTGGACACCATTTCCACAGGTTCTTACATCGCCTGGGCAATGGAACTCTATCAGAGGGGACGAATCGACAAGGGATGGACAGAAATCCCACTGAATTGGGGGAATGGGAATTCCATTCTCGAACTTCTCCATCAGATTGCCAAGAGGAAAGGGTTTGGGAATACTTTGGCGGAAGGTTCCTTCGCAAAGAAGATGTTCGGAGAGGGTTCGGAAGATTATCTCCTCGATATTAAAAATTTCCCCATCGAGATGACCGATGAACGTTTCCCGAAAAGTTTTGCATTAGGGATGGCGACTTCCACACGGGGAGCCTGCCATATGAGAAGCCGGCCTTCCCTCGATGTTCTGGGGCTTCCGGAGGAAGTCCTGAAAAAGATTTACGGCGGTCCGGTTAGCGGCCGGTTATCTTCCTATTCCGGCAAGGGAAGAATGGTCTGGTGGCATGAACTTCTCAATGCCGTCTGCGACTCTCTGGGTTTCTGTCGTTTCCTCACGGTCTTTTCAAGTCCCCATGCCCCCCAGTATAAGCAATTTTCTAAACTGATCGCCTTTTCCACTGGTCTGACCTTCACCCCAAAAGAGTTGAAGACCATTGGCGAAAGAATCTATACCCTGGAAAGGCTGATGCTGGTTAGAGACGGGATCTCCCGCCGGGAGGACACCCTACCCAAAAGGTACTTTGATGAACCTATTCCGGAAGGGCCTGCTCAAGGAGAAGTCATCCGGAGGGATGACTTTGACCACATGCTGGATGAATATTATCACCTTCACGGTTGGGATAAGAATGGTGTGCCGAAAAGGGAGAATTTAAAAAGATTGGGACTTATGGATGAAAATGAGGCTTTTAGCTAAGAATCATTTGTTTCCAAGTGGGAAATTTTTTGCATGTACTTTAGCGGGTGGTGTCATTCCTGCGAAAGCAGGAATCCAGTTTTTACTTACAAATACTTTTATACAAGTCATTCCAGGATGGGTTATCCTTTTCTATCAATTTCAGTTTCCATGCTCTTTTCCATTTCTTTATCTGTTTTTCTCTTTTGAACGCAGATTCCCAAGATTCATGGATTTCGTATCAAACCAGGCGATGAATATGATATTTATGAGTGAAACCCTCAACCAATTCGTTTTTGTGTTCATAAACACGCTTAATAAGGTCGGATGTCACGCCTGTATACAGAGTACCATTCCGCTCGCTGCAAAGAATGTAAACGTAAAAGTCCTTCAAATGCTCTCTCTGGATTCCCGCCTTCGCGGGAATGACGAAATTATAAAGTTGCTATGGAAAAAAACATCTTGCTTCTGATAAAGGATAGCAGTTTCTATGCTATATTACAATGCGGCATGCGTATGAAAATCAAGATTAATAAAGAGAAATGCAGTGGTTGTCATCTCTGTGAAATGGTTTGTTCCCTTTTCCATTTAGGAATCATCAATATAGGAAGATCAGCCATTCGAATTCAAAAAGACGATCTCGATACGAGTCTGAATACCCCTCTTCTCTGCCGCCAATGTAAGGAGATGAAATGTCTTGATGGGGAGGAAGGGGTGCACGCTCAGGAAAGGAAAAAATTTGTCTGGAGTAATCAAAGGGCGGAACGCTGCCCTTTTGATGCCTTAACGATTTTCGGCGAGAAGGCTTATCACTGTGATCTGTGTCTGGGAAATCCTCAATGCATCAGGGTCTGCACGTCAGAAGCGCTCACTCGCTCAAAATGAATCCTATCGTCATTCCAAGACCGAAACATCCGATTTCAAGATCAGTGATCGATGAGGAGGCCCTCAAGGTTCTCTACCGCCTCCACCGGCATGGATACTTAGCCTACCTGGTCGGAGGAAGCGTTCGAGACCTCCTTCTCGGAAAGGCGCCTAAAGATTTCGATGTCGCCACCAATGCCCATCCCCATGAGATACAGGCCCTCTTTAAAAATAGCTGGATGATTGGCCGCCGGTTCCGTCTGATTCATATCTTTTTCAAAGGCGGGAAAATCATAGAAGTCTCCACCTTTCGAAGCCGGCCCGAATTCGAAGAGATAGAGACGGAGGAAGGTCAAATCATCCGGAGTGAAAGTTTCGGAACGCCTGTAGAGGATGCCTTCCGCCGGGACATCACAATCAACGGCCTCTTTTACAATATTGCCGATTTTTCGATTATCGACTATGTGGGTGGAATGGCCGATCTCGATCGGAAGATGATTCGTATGATCGGGGACCCGGATGAACGATTCGAGCACGATCCTGTCCGGATGATAAGGGTCATCCGTCACGCCGCGCGAACCGGATTCCATATTGAAGAAAAGACCTATCAGGCCATTTTGAGACACCGGGAAGAGATAAAAAAATGCTCCCCATCTCGGGTCCGGGATGAGTTCCTCCGGGAATTGAAAGAAGGCGTGGCAAAACCCTCTCTCAGCCTGATGCTCCAAACAAGCCTTCTCCTTTCCCTTTTTCCCAATCTTGACAGAATTTTCGGAGACCGAAATCCCTCTAAAAACCGTGACCAGCAATTATTTTTATCTTTATTCGGCCTTGTGGATGAGCTAATCAAAATAAACAGGTCTATTCCGGAATCGATTCTCTTTGCCCTTTTCCTTACTCCCATCCTGCAAGTTTTAACGCCTGATCACCCCTTTCTTGGTGAGAGGGAACAACAC
>DYHU01000071.1:5605-7315 GCA_020724025.1 Syntrophorhabdus sp.
CCCTGGTGGCCAAAAGAATTTAGGAGCAGAAGGAAGTTTAGACATACTGAACCCTAAAATCATAGGCCTGACGCAGGGTGTCACTGATCTCACCTAATGTTGCCTTCTGATCAACCGCCTCAAGGATGGCAGGGAAAAAGTTCCCATCCGGATTCTTCTTCACCTGACGATAAAGTTTATCTAAGACCTTCTTCGCCTGGTCTTCGTCTCGGGATCGTTTGTATTCTCGGACATATCGAATCCGTTTTTCCTGCATATCGGAGGTCTGACGAAAGATATTGATCTTTACTTCTTCGTCCTCTTCCCGCTCCATGTTGACCCCCACCTGGATCTGTTCTCCCGTCTCTAATTGACGGGCGAATTCATATCGGGCTTCATTGATCTGATTTTCAATCCATTGAGATTTAAAACATTCCACAAAGCCTCCCCTCTTTTCGATCTCTTCCATCAGGGCCAGGGCACGCTCCTCAATTTCATCCGTCAACTTTTCAATCGCATAAGATCCCCCAAGAGGGTCGGCGCTCCGGCAAACCCCGGTCTCATAGGCAATGACCTGTTGAGTTCGAATGGAAAGGATGTGGGATTCCTCCGTGGGGAGGGCGTACGCCTCATCATAAGAGGTGGTATGGATCGACTGACTCCCCCCAAGGACTGCCGCCAGAGTCTGAATGGCTGCCCGCACAATATTATTCAATGGCTGCTGGGCGGTGAGGGGCAACGAGGAGGTCTGAATGGCTGTTCGGAACCAACAACTTCTCTCATTTTTGGCATGGAACGTATTCTTCATGAGATGAGCCCAAATACGACGCATCGCCCGGAGCTTTGCGATCTCCTCGAGGAAGTCGATATGGGCGCTCGTAAAAAAGGCTATCCGGGGTCCAAATCGGTCGATCTCCATCCCTCTCGCCAGGAGGCGGCGAATATATTCGGAAACCAGAGAAAAGGCAAAGGCAGTCTCCTGAGCCGCATTGATCCCGGTCTCTCTCATATTGTAAGCATTGATATTGAGGATGTTCCATCGCGGGATGTTCTTTATACAATGTTCCATCACATCGCATGCGATCTTGATGGTAGGGTCCAGGGGGAAAAAATGCGTCCCGGATTGATACGTCGGACCTACCAGTTGACTGATCGCACAGTTCATGATCGTCCCGATGAGGCTGGAAGCCTCCACGCTTTGCTTCCTGGCAACGAGCAGATACATCGCCATAATGATGGCTGAATAGGGAGGATTGGCGATCAGGGTCGTGCTCACCTTGTCCAGTGGGATTCCATGGAAAAGGGTTTCCATGTCTTCTAAAGTGGCCACTGAGGTTCCGACCAGCCCCACATTTCCCTCTGCCAGGGGATGATCGGGATCGAGACCCAGTTTGGTCACAACATCGAAATCGATGTTAAGTCCCGTCATTCCTTTGCTCAGGAGCAAGTGAATTCGCTGGTTGCTCTCTTCCGGGGTTCCAAATCCACTCTGTTGCCTCCTGGTCCATAGCCGGGACCGGTACATATCCGGATGAATTCCCCGGGTAAAAGGGAAAACCCCGGGCGAAGGTTCAACATTAAGTCGATCCTCCCTTTGATAGAACTCCTTCATCTCAATCCCCGAAAGGGTACGAAAGTGAGGGAGTTTTTCACCCTTTAAATAACGGTCATATTGAATCTTCTCTGAGGGGCTCATCCGTTTCTCCTTCGATATTGATTCACTAATCGCCT
>DYHU01000071.1:7415-14275 GCA_020724025.1 Syntrophorhabdus sp.
CTAATGTCCACCTTCAAACTCCCTGCGGTCAAGAACTCGTTTTGCCTTCCCTTCGTACCGAGGCAATGATCCTGGTTCATGTAAAACCACCTCAATGCTCATCCCTAAGCGTCCATAAACTCCCTGGCCAATCTTTTCCTCAATCGCCTTCCTCTGGGTGATATCCTGCCAGATATCGGGTTGAACTTCGGCATGGACAGTAAGTTTGTCCAGGCTTTCCCTTGGGCGGTCAATCACGATTTGCCAGCCGTCCCCGATCCCCGGAGTTGAGTTTAGAATCTCCTCGATTTGAGATGGAAAAACCAATGTGCTTCTAACCTTCAACACATCATCGCTTCGACCCGTAATCCGCTGAATCCTGGGGTGGGCCACTCTTCCGCAAGGGCATCCGAAAGGATTCTCCGATAGGGCTGATATATCTCGGGTTCGCCAACGTATCAGCGGCGTAGCCTCCCGGGTTAGGGTTGTAATGACCAGTTCGCCGCTCTGACCTGGTCCAAGCCGTTTTCCCGTAGCCGGGTCGATCACCTCGACAAAATAATGCTCCGCCAATATGTGGAGTTCACAGGATTCTCTTGAAAATTGACAGCTGTGGCCGACCGTAGGACCTCCAAGTTCTGTGATCCCATATCCCTCATGCCATTCGAACCCTTCCGGCATGAGAGCTTCAACTCGGCGCCTCAGGGCCGGGGCGGCGGGTTCACCTCCTATGTGGCTGGTTCGAAGTTTCCAGTCCTTTTTAGGATGAAAGCCGTTTTTCTGGGCTACGTCAACGAGGTAGCTCACAAAAGAAGGGGTCGTGCTAATGGCCTGGAATTCCAAATCCTTCAAGTACTGTATCGCAGCCAATGTCCTTCCGGGGCCGGCAGGAAAAATGATGGCGCCGATAGCTTCGGCTCCCGCATCCAAACCGGGCCCTCCCATGAAAAGACCGTAACCAGCGCATTGATAGATGAGGTCGCTTCGACGAAATCCCATGGCAGTAAGGATTCGACCCATCTGCTCCCGAAGAGTCTCCATCCAATCCTTCCGAGTGAACCCTACCAAGGCGGGAACGCCGGTCGTTCCAGACGATGCAGCAAATCGATAAATCCGATCCAGGGGAACTCCAAGAAGGCCATAGGGATATAAGGCTCTCAGGTCATTTTTCTCTGTAAACGGAACGGAGGTCAAGTCCTCCGTGGTCCGGATATGTTCTGGTTTGATACGGTTTTTATCGAAGAGGTCCCGGTAATAGGGAATCTCACGATAACATCGCTCCACCAGGGCGCGGAGCCGTTCGTTCTGGATTTCACGGAGTTTCTGTAAGGAAATAGGGTCAAATTCATTAAAAAAATTAGACATGCGAATCTCCTTTTTTCTACTCACCCCACTGGGAGACTGTGTCGCAATATGAAAATACCGACTTTTTGAAAAGGGGGAGAGGCGGTCAGGTGGAAAAGATTTAGAGCGGTAACCTTTAACCGTTCGGATTCAGGTGTGCAAAACGTATGAAAAAATTCGATTTTATACAAGCGACGATTTCCCATAATCTAAAAGACCCGCATTCTAAAGCTTTGGAACCTGACTGCCTCTCCCCCTTTGATTGCAATTATGACACAGCCTCTGAGGAGAGGGGATGGGTGAAACGATGGTTTACGTTTCCACCAGCTCATTCACCTTTTGGATGATCGTATCCCGCATCGTGCCTGGAGTGAAAATTGCAGAAACCCCCAAACCATTCAAGGCCTTTACATCATCAGGAGGGACCACTCCCCCGATGATGAGCTTCTTATCCTCTAAACCATTTTGACGCAGCAGTTGCAGTAGCTTCCGGCAATAGAAGAGGTGTTCCCCGCCTAAAAAGCTGCATCCGATGAGGTCTGCGTTCTCCTGGAGGACCGCCTTGACCATTCCTTCAGGGGTATTATAGAGCCCTAAGTAAATGACCTCGAATCCGGCATCGGCCAACCATTTGGATACGATCCGGATACCATTGTCATGACCATCCAGGCCGATCTTTCCGATCAGAATCCGTTTTTTCTTTTTCATACCCCCTCCTTAAACATAGTGAACCTTAAAATCATAGGCCTCGCGTAAGGTGTCATTGATCTCTCCTAAAGTGGTCTTTTGATCTACGGCTTCGAGGATCGCCTGGAAAAAGTTACTATTGGGATTCTTCTTCACCTTATGGTAAAGATTTTCTAAGGCTCGCCTGGCCTGATCTTTGTTTCTGGACTCTTTATATTCTCTGATATATTGAATCCTTTTTTCCTGCATATCCGAGGCATGACGGAAGATATTGATCTTGACCTCCTCGTCCTCCTCCCGCTCCATGTTGACCCCCACCTGGATCTGTTCCCCTGTCTCTAATTGACGGGCGTATTCATATCGGGCTTCATTGATCTGATTCTCAATCCATTGAGATTTGAAGCATTCTAAAAACCCTCCCTTTTTTTCGATCACCTCCATCAGGGCTAAGACGCCCTCCTCAATTTCGTCTGTTAATTTTTCGATCACATAAGAGCCTCCGAGAGGATCTGCAGTACGGCAGACACCCGCTTCGTAGGCGATCACCTGCTGTGTTCGAATGGCGAGCACCTGTGCTTCCTCCGTGGGCAGGGCATAGCCTTCATCATAGGAGGTGGTGTGGACGGACTGACTTCCCCCTAAGACAGCGGCCAGAGTCTGAATCGCCGCCCGCACAATATTATTCAAAGGCTGTTGTGCGGTAAGAGGCAGAGAGGAGGTCTGAACGGCAATTCGACACAAGCAACTCCTCGGGTCTTTAGCGCCGAAGGTGTCCTTCATGAGGCGGGCCCATATCCGTCGCATGGCTCTCAGCTTGGCAATCTCCTCTAAGAAGTCAATATGAACGGTTGCAAAAAAACCGATGCGTGGAGCAAACTGATCAATGTCCATTCCCCGGGTCAACAGGGAACGAACGTACTCTAATGCGAGTGAAAAAACAAAGGCAACTTCTTGCACGGCATTGACCCCCGTCTCTCTGATGTTACGGGAATTAATATTGATGATGTTCCATCGGGGAATGTGTTGAACGCAATATTCCATGACATCGGATGCGATCTTGATCGCAGGATCCAAAGGGAAGAAATGTGTCCCGGATTGGTAAGTCGGGCCAACCAACTGAGTAATCGCACAATTCATGATCGTTCCGATCAATTGCGGGGGCTCAACCTTTTGTCTCTGAGCAACCAGAAGATACATCGCCATGATGATGGCCGAATAAGGAGGATTCACAATAAGGGTCGTGCTGACTTTATCCAAAGGGATCCCGTGAAAAAGGGTCTCCATGTCTTCGAGGGTGGCAACGGAAGTTCCTACCAAACCCACATCCCCTTCAGCCAAAGGGTGATCAGGGTCCAGACCCAGTTTGGTAGGAATATCAAAGTCAATGTTAAGCCCTGTCATCCCTTTGTTCAAAAGGAAATGAATGAGGTGGTTGCTCTCTAAAGGAGACCCGAAGCCGCTTTGCTGTCTCCTGGTCCATAACCGACCTCGATACATGTCCTTGTAAACTCCCCTGGTAAAGGGGAACGTCCCGGGGTCGGGCGGGTCTTGGGAGACGTCCTCACAAGTATAAAATTCTTTCATCTCAATGCCTGAAAGGGTCCTGAAATGAGGAAGTCTTTCGCCTTTCAAATATCGATCATATCGAACCTTATCTAAAGCTTTCATCACTGTTTCCTTATTTTAATGAAGAGATTTTCCCTTCTGATGGGAAATACGGATGGCCATCGTTTCTGCAGGCTCTTGAGAATATTAAGAGATAGGGCCTCACATTTTCAACAGATTTGATACCTGTAAACACTGGCCGTATCAATAAATCCCCAAGAGAGATGGAAGGAAAAGCATGAGCTGTGGGAATACAAACAGCAAGGCCGCGCAAAAGATGAGACCGAGCAAGAAAGGGTAAACCCCGCTGTAAATCACCCCAAATGGCACCTTGGTGATATTCCTAACCACAAAGACATTGACCGCCACAGGAGGAATAACCACGCCAATCATCACAAAAATATGGAGGATGACGCCAAACCATATCGGATCGTAACCCAGTTTGACGACGATAGGAAAGAAGATGGGAGTGGCCAGGACCATAAAGGCGAGGTCATCGATAAAAGAGCCCCCCACTTCATAGATAAGCAAAATGAGAATCATAATCAGAAAAGGTGGAAGAGGAAGTTGCCCGACCCAATCTGCGGCTATTATGGGGATTTTCGTCACCACAAGAAAATGGCCCAGGATGGTGGAGCCTGCAATAAGCACGAGGACCATGCAAGCGGTGCGGAGCGACTCTGCAACCGATTTAATAAACCCTTTAACATCGAGGTCCTTTTTGATAACGGATAAAAGGAGAACGGCAAACGTCCCGGCGCTCCCTGCCTCGGTGGGGGTAAAGAAACCCTTGGCCATCCCTCCGGTCACGATGATGAAGATTAGGACAACCCATATCACCTCTTTGAGTGACAGCCATCTTTCTTTCCAGGTCGATTTTTCGCCCTTAGGGCCTAAGGATGGATCAATCTTGCACCATCCATAGATGACGAAAATAAACATGAGGGAGACGATCAGCCCGGGAACCGTTGCAGCCATAAATAATTTTCCGATGGATGTCTCAGTAATCATGCCATAGACTATGAGGGTGACGCTCGGCGGAATGAGGCTGCCAAGCGTCCCTCCCACGGCAATGATCCCCGTAGAGAGTTTCTTGTTGTAATGATATCGATCCATCTCGGGATAAGCCACACTTCCGAAGGTGGCTGCTGTGGATATAGCGGAGCCAGTCACGGTCCCGAAGGCGGCGGCCCCTCCCACAGTGGCCATAGCCAGCCCTCCGGGGATGTGTCCGATAAACTTGTAAGAAGTATCATACAATCTCTTCGCAATCCCTGCATTAAAGGCGATCTGGCCCATGAGGACAAAAAGGGGAATGACCGTAAACCCATATGAGGAGAAGACATCAAAAACATCCTTGGCCAATAGGTTCAAACCGGCCTTAAACGAAACAATATAGCTGAACCCGAGAAAACCAACGAGGGCCATAGCAAATCCCAATTCGATCCCGGTGAGAAATAAGGCCATCACAACGGCCAGGCCTAAAATTCCGATCGTCACCTCATTCATCTTTCCCTCCAGAGATCTTCAAGATATTACACAGGAGCACCAGGCACTGGATAAAACAGCAAAATCCCAATCCATAAGCAACCGGATAAAAAGGCATGGTCAAGGTGGGGGAGACTTCTCCTGCCTTCTTCAGATCCATTCCATACTTGATCAATTCCAAGCCGATGATGAAGAAAAGCAATATTCCAAGACATCTCGTAGAAATATTGAAGACGTTTCTTATTTTCTGAGAGAATCTTAAAATAAGAAAATCCGTATAGACATGTCCCTTCACCCAGGTTGTAAAAGGGACGGAAAAACCGATCACAACTGCCCCTGAGAAGGCGACTATCTCATAAGTCCCAATGATAGGTCTTCTAAAGGATCTTAAAATAATATCAGCAACCGTGAGAAACATGATGAATGTAAGGCTGACACCCCCAATGAAATTGATGAGGCGGCTGAGTTTCCATACCTTATCCAAAAACCATCCCATAAATGACTCCTTTAATTTTATAGAAGAGATGGACGGGCCAAAATTATTACAAAAATAAAAGGGGAAGGAATGCAGTCCTTCCCCTTCTCCTTGTCCTATTTTTGATATTTATAGAGTGTCTCCAGATAGAATCTCAGCGCTTCATCTCCGGGTAACCCCTTATCCTTCATACTTTTAACATATTCATCGTAGAGGGGCTTGAGCGCCCTTTCCCATTTCCGATTCTCATCCACTGAAAGGGGGATGATCTTGTTGCCCAATTTTATCGTAAAATCTTTTCCCGCTTTATCAATTTCATCCCAACCCTTTCCATGTTTCTCAGACCATTCCCCGTTGATCTGTTCGATGATCTTCTGGATATCCGGAGGCAAGGCATTCCACTTATCCTTATTCATGGCTATGAAAAAGGCAGAGCTGTAATACATGCCCGGGGCTTCTGTGGTAAATTTCACCACTTCTCCCCACTTCCATGCTTGCAAGGCTTCATAGGGTGCAATCGAAGCTTCGACTACCCCTCTGCTTAAAGCCTCGTAGGTTTCACCCATAGCCATTGCCACTGGGGCTCCTCCAAGGGTTGTTACAATTTTTGTGACCGCGCCAAAGGCACGAACCTTCATCCCTTTAAGATCCTCAAGCTTCTCAACAGGTTTTTTGGTATGAAGGAGTCCTGGTCCATGGGCATGCATGTACATCATCTTGACATCATCAAATTCCTTTGGTTTAAATTTGGCTATGTATTCATTGATCACTTTCGTAATGGCCCATCCACTTTTGTGGCTTAAGGGCAGTTCAACCACCTCTGTCAAAGGAAATCTTCCTCTCGTGTAGCCACAGACGGACATGCCGACATCGGAAAGCCCTTTCACCACGCCATCATAAACCGCGGGCGCAGGAGTGAGTGTGCCGCCATAATGCATCGTGACTACAACCCTTCCATTTGTCCTCTTCTCGATCTCCTTTCCCCATTCAGCAGCCAGCACACTGTGCTTATGAGGAGCAGGGAAAAAGATGGAGTAGCTGAGTTTTATCTGTCCAAATGCCGGCGAAATGGAGAATGAAAATACCACCAATAAAAATAACGTAAATGCGATTGCTTTGTAACGTCCCATATGTTCCCTCCTTTCATTCTTATCCCTTATTCTATTCGTAAACGATCGGACCCTTTATTAAGTCTTTTCCTTTTATCACCTCCTTCTTAATGAGAATGTTCTTCTTCAAAAAGTATTCTACCACATACGACAAAAAAATATCTACCATTATT
>DYHU01000422.1 GCA_020724025.1 Syntrophorhabdus sp.
ATTGCGGTCGCTGTGTGCCTGGTTGGAGTCCTATCATGGGCGTTGTGGCCTGTTTATCACCTGGAGGTTTCAAGTGAGGGCAGGCCCAATGCCTTTCTCTCGTTTCCTGTCTTTCCAGGGGACAGGTTCAGCATCCGGTTTTTCCATTCTTATGATCGGGCCTTTTTCCAGGAGAATTATTCGATCGACTCCAGCTTCCAGATACTCCTGTGCGATATGATCTTTAAATCCCATCTCAATGGCGGAGGATTTGCCTATCCCAATTTTCATCTCCGGGCGGATGGTGTGGGAGAGTTAAGGGATATCAATGAGGCGAGGAAGAAGATTCAGTTCATGATGGGGTCGAGAGATCTGGCCAATCATGCGCTCATCTTCAACGGTCAAACATTTCATCTCTCGGAAGGGATCGAACCTTTCGAGATCGTAGAGATCAGACTGAAAAAGAGGACGGTTCTATGGGACTTATTCGAAAAAATCACCTCGTCACGCTAACCGCCATCGGGATGTCCATCTTCCATCTCTATACCGCCCAGTTCGGACTCTTCTCAGCCATTGTCCAGCGGTCCATCCATCTCCTCTTTGCCCTCCTCCTCATCTTTCTGACCATTCCGACGGGAGGAAAGGATCCGGAGAAGGCTCCCCAGTCGAAACTCTCCACCTTTTGGGATTTTTTTCTATTCCTCCTCAGTCTGGCGAGCGTCGTCTATCTCGTTTTGCAATTCAGAGAGATCGTCATGAGAGGGGGCGCCACGACAAAATACGATCTCATCATGGGTGGAATCCTCATCCTCCTCGTCCTCGAGGCAACGAGGAGGTCTCTGGGATGGTCCCTTCCCATCATTGCCATTGTTTTGATTCTGTATGCCTTTCTGGGGGATCGAATTCCGGGATTGTGGGGGCATAAGGGTGTGGATCTGGAGAGTTTTGTGGCCTATCAGTTTGTTACGACAGAGGGACTCTTTACCGTTCCACTCGGCGTCTCCGCAAGTTTCATCTTCATCTTCATTCTCTTTGCCGCCTTTCTTGTCGTATCGGGGACAGGAGAGTTTTTCATCGATTTTGCCAACTCCTTCACCGGAAATTGGAGGGGAGGCCCTGCCAAAGTGGCGATCGTCAGCAGCGCCTTCTTCGGGACGATCTCCGGGAGTTCGGTGGCCAATGTGGTGAGCACGGGCTCCTTCACGATCCCCCTCATGAAGAAGATCGGATATGAGCCCAAGTTCGCAGGGGCTGTGGAAGCGGTGGCATCAACCGGAGGCCAGTTCATGCCTCCGGTGATGGGAGCCGCGGCCTTTATTATGGCAGATATGTTAGGAATCCCATATATCCGGGTCTGCCTTGCGGCAATGATCCCTGCGATCCTCTACTACTTCGCCCTCTTCTATATGGTCCATCTCGAGGCATTGAAACTGGGTCTGAAAGGAATCCCGAAGGAGCAGTTGCCCCGGCTTAAAAAGGTGATCCTCCAGAAAGGACATCTCATCCTGCCCGCTTTTCTTCTCGTTTACCTCCTTGTCATCGGGTACTCACCTATGAAGGCGGGTTTCTGGTCGATCTGGGCGGTTATCGGGATCAGTCTTTTAAGAAAGGAGACGAGGATCGATTTTAAAAAGTTTCTATCAGCCCTTGAAAAAGGGGCGATCACATCGAGGGAAGTGGCTTTAGCCTGCGCCTGCGCTGGAATCATCATCGGCGTGGTCACACAGACAGGCCTTGGATTGAAGTTCTCCACTCTTGTGATCGAGGCATGCAAGGGAGAGCTCTTTTTAGCATTGATCGCCGTCATGTTTACCTCAATGATTCTCGGCCTTGGTTTGACCACTTCTGCCGCCTACATCCTGACCGTCATTTTAGGAGGGCCGGTTCTCATTAAGTTGGGCGTTGATCCTTTAGCTGCCCACATGTTCGTCTTCTATTACGCCTGCATCTCCACGATCACACCTCCGGAGGCTCTGACCGCCTATGCCGGGGCAGGCATTGCCGGATCTCCTCCCTTTGCCACCGCATTTTTAGCCATGAGACTTGCGGCCATTGCCTATTTCATTCCCTTCCTCTTCGTCTACTATCCTGTTCTCATCTGGAAAGGAGACCTGCTTCATATTCTCTCCGCGTTCCTGACAGCCATCATTGGATGTGTGGCTCTTGGCTCAGCCATTCAGGGCCATATGATCAACAAATTGAACTGGGTCTCGAGGCTCCTCCTCTTTATCGCAGCCTTCACACTGATCAAACCGGGTATTTTTTCGGATATACTGGGTGGCGGAATTCTCCTTGCCATCTTTCTCCTCCAGAGGATGAAAAACAGGAAGCGATGAACATCAGAGCATTTTTAAAAAATCAGGTGGAGAAGAAGGTCCTCCCCATATCTGGAATTTCGATCTGACCTTCCGAAGAACATTACAGGAAGAGTGATGAAGGAGGCATTGAAAAGGGAAAGGCTGGATTTAATCGAAGGGTGCTACGACCGGGAGAAAGAGAAATAAGTATCCAATTTACATTTATGAAAAAATTTCATCAAGTGGTATTGAAATCCCCCTTAATCCCCCTTTTTCAAAGCTGACCGT
>DYHU01000423.1 GCA_020724025.1 Syntrophorhabdus sp.
TTCTCCAACAGACCTTCGAAAAACAGAAAGACCGGGTTATCGAGATGAAAGAGAAAGCCATTCAGTATAACATCCTCAAGCGCGAGGCCGATACCAATAAGGAACTCTATAAAGGTCTCCTCCAGAGAATGAAGGAAGCAGGTGTCTCAGCGGGCATCATGGCCAGCAACATCCAGGTGGTCGATCGGGCCGAGTTACCGACAAAACCTTATAAACCCAATAAACGACTTAACCTTCTTCTGGCAGCAGTGGTTGGCCTCTTCCTCGGAGTGGGGCTCGCCTTCTTCTTTGAATATCTTGATAACACAGTAAAGACTCCAGAAGACGTAGAACAACTGATTCGACTTCCCTCGTTCGGAATGGTTCCGGAGATCTCTTATGAGAGGCGGAGAAGATTGGAGAGTGGGACATCCTATCCCGTTGAGCTGGTCACCCATGGCCATCCCAAATCAATGCTCTCTGAGGCTTACCGAAATATTCGTACATCCATCCTTCTCTCCTTCTCTGAAAAGCCTCCGAAGATAATCGCCATCTCCAGTCCCAATCCAGCCGAAGGAAAGACCACGACCGTAATCAATACGGCCATTGCCCTCTCCCAAACTGGCGCTAAGGTGCTGATCATCGATACGGATTTGAGGAAACCGCGGATTCATAAGATCTTTAATGAAGAGAATGGAGCAGGGCTCTCAAATTTCCTCTCTGGCCATGGAGAATTAGAGTCCATCATTAAGAAGACAGAGATACCAGACCTCTATTATATACCCTCCGGTCCTCTTCCCCCCAATCCTTCAGAACTGATTGGTTCAAAACTTTTTAAAAGTATGACGGAATCTCTTGGAGAGCAGTTTGATCATATTGTCATAGATTCCCCGCCCGTACTCGGCTTTGCTGACTCGATTATCCTCTCTGCCTCTGTGGATGGGATCATCCTCGTGGTGCTGGGTGGAAAGACACCGAGGGAAACTCTTCAGCGAGCAAAAGAGGTCCTCCATCAGGTAAATGCTAAGATTCTCGGGGTCGTGATCAATCGGATCGATATTCGACGGAGTGACTACGGATATTATTATTACAGATATCATCACTATTACGGACAAGAAGGAAAGAAAAAGGAGATCCCATATACTTCAGAGGAAGAATCAACTTCAACATAGGGGCATTGCTTTTCATGAAAAAACTTTTCCTTCCTCTCTTCGTCATTTTAATTTCTGTTCTGATTGGCTATCACATTCTTTCCATATGGAAAGGAGTCTCTCTCTATCAAACAAATCCTTCAAAAGAGAGCCTCCTCAAGGCTATTCGGCTCAATCCATCCAATCCCGATCCTTTTTACAGATTGGGGATTTTCTACCAGTGGGATATCCGTAATATCGATCTGAAGGAGTCACTCAACTATCTCAGGAAAGCGATTGAGCGAAATCCTCTCGAACAACAATACTATCTCAATCTGGCTAAAGTCCTCCATAGGATGGGAGAAAAGGACCGATCGGAGCAGGCCTTGGAGAGAGCCATTCTGGTCTTTCCCACCGCCTATCAGGGGAGATGGATGACTGGAAATCTTCTCCTTCAACAAGGGAACCTCGAAAAGGCGTTGCCCCATTTCACCTATATTCTTGCAAACTACCCCAACCAGAGTGGTTTGGTCTACGATGTCCTTCTCAGGGCTATCAATGATCCGGACTTTATCTTGGAGCGGCTCGTCCCAAAAGATCCTTCGTCACTCAAGCAATACCTTTCCTACCTCTACGAAACCGGTGATAAGAAATCGGCTCAAAAAGTCTGGCAAAAAAGGCCCTCCTTTGGATTTACACCCGACCGAGATGAGACCCTTCGCCATATCGAATTTCTCATTAGCCAGGGTGATCTTGGAGAAGCATTTCAGGCCTGGAGGGCCAGGCTTCGGGAGGAGGGGCTATCCATCCCCCCAGATGAAAACCTGATCGCCAACGGTGGATTTGAAACAAAGGAGATCTTGGGTGGGGGTTTCGATTGGAAGGTTGTGAAAGTCCCAGGAGCTGAGGTCTCTTTCGATCATTCGATGGCCTTCGAAGGAAAGAGTTCACTGAAGATCGTCTTCAATGGAAAGGAGAATGTCGATTTTCATCATGTCTATCAATACGTAGCTCTGAAACCAAATACACAATACGTGCTCAAGGCACAGATGAAGACCCGATCTGTGACCACAAAAAGTGGTCTTAAGATAGAGATCTCAGGGATCGGTCCAGCCTTTCACGGGACATCAGAATCCTTGATTGGAGACAATGGATGGAAGGAGTTGATGGTCACCTTTCGAACCCCATCCCAATCGCAGGGGGGAGTGGTCAGGGTGAGAAGGGAGAAGACCGATAAATTTGATCGCTTCATCTCCGGCACCGTCTGGATCGACCATTTTTCTCTAAAAGAAACAAAAGGTCATTGATTCAGTGACCCAATGACTCAATAACTTAGCGATTCACTGACTTAATGACCCAATGACTTAATAACTTAGTGACTCAATGAATAAACTATGAAAGATTACTACAAAATCCTTGGTGTAGAGGAAG
>DYHU01000424.1 GCA_020724025.1 Syntrophorhabdus sp.
GCTAAACGATACGGGCTTCGTAACCGTAGCCCAAACCCACAGACCATTTTTTTCAAAAGTGACGTTCCCTTCATGAAGGATTCTACCAAGAATATCTTTCCCAGAATCGAAGAGACGATTGCGGCCATTTCAACCCCTTTCGGGGAGAGTGGCATCGGCATCGTCCGCATGAGCGGCCCCAGGGCCGAGCCCATAGTTAGAAGGCTGTTTAAACCGAAAAGAGACCAATCCTCCTTTATTTCTCATCGGTTCCATTACGGAGAAATCATCGACCCCCCCAATGGCCATCCTGTTGACGAGGTTTTGGTCGTCCTGATGAGATCTCCAAAGACCTATACCAGGGAAGATATCGTCGAAATTCATTGTCATGGAGGATACTTCGTTCTCCAGAAGGTATTAGAACTGGTGCTGGCACAGGGGGCCAGGATGGCTCATCCGGGCGAATTCACAAAGAGGGCATTTCTCAATGGCAGAATCGATCTCACTCGGGCAGAGGCTGTCATCGACCTGATCAAAGCCAGGACCATGGAGGGGATCGATATTGCCAATCAACAACTAAAGGGTTGGCTCTATAAAGAGATGGCCTCCCTCAAGGAAGCGCTGATCAGGCATCTCTCTCTGATCGAAGCCCATATTGACTTCCCAGAGGAGGAGATTGAGGCCATTCCTCAGGCTGAAATAAGACAGGATCTTCTCATCAGGTTAATAAAATTGGAGGAATGGATTTCCACCTATGAAGAGGGAAGGGTATTTCGGGAAGGGATCTCCTGTGCCATTACCGGGAAGACAAATGTAGGAAAGTCAAGCCTTCTCAATATCTTATTGAAGCAGGAGAGAGCCATTGTCACCCCGATCCCAGGGACGACGAGGGATGTGATCGAGGAGGTTTTGAATATCCATGGCATTCCCGTCCGCCTGATGGATACGGCTGGATTGAGAAAAGCTAAGGATTTCATTGAGCAGGAAGGAGTAAGGAGGGCGATGGAACGGGTAGCGGACGCCGACTTCATTCTTCTGATCCTTGACGGAAGCAGGGATCTCGATGAGGATGATCTGGAGATCATTTTTGAGATCAAAGAGAAAAAGAAAGTGGTCATTGTTAATAAAAAGGACCTACCCTTGAAGATTCCTCTGGAGGAGTTGAAAAAACGATTTCCGGACGACCCCCTTGTCTCGATTTCAGCCCTGAAAAACGAGGGAATCGAGGAGCTAAGGCAGGCCATCTATTCCTCTCTGATTCATCGGGACATAAGGGTGTCGCCAGAGCACCTGATTGTGGCCAATATCCGCCATAAAATGGCGCTTTCTCAGGTTAAAGATAATCTTTCCAATGCATTAAGAGGATTGGAAGAGGGAACCCCTCTTGAATTTATCGCCTTTGATATCCGCTCAGCACTCGATAGCCTCGGAGAGATGGTGGGCGAGACAACGACCGAAGAAGTCTTAAACCGAATCTTCAACCAATTCTGCGTCGGCAAGTAAATCCAATACATTGTTTCACATTGTTTCACGTGAAACATTCTGACTGGGGTCAGGCTTGAGTATTGACATTTACGATGGAGATTGATAAGGTATAGGCATGGCACGAAAGCCGAGAATCGAGTTCAGCGGAGCCCTTTATCACGTTATCGCCCGAGGCAATCAGCGGCAGAGGATCTTCAGAGGGACAGAAGACTTCCAGCGCTACGAGAAGATACTGGCTCACTATAAGGGGCGGCATGAATTTTTTTTGTATGCCTATGTTCTGATGGATAACCATGTTCATCTTCTTATTGAGACGAGAGAGATCCCCCTGTCGAAGATCATCCAGGGGATCAATCAGAGCTATACGGTCTATTTTAACAGGAAATATCAGACTGTGGGTCATCTATTTCAGGGGAGGTATAAGGCGATTTTGTGTGACAAGGAAGCGTATTTATTGTCATTGGTGAAGTATATCCACCTTAATCCTCTTCGCGGAGGGTTTCGGAGATGGGAGGGGTATCGGTGGAGCAGCCATGGATTCTATGAGGGAAAGAGTGGCAAGAAAGGGATGGTTGATGTTGATCAAGCGTTAGGGATATTGTCAGAGAATAAGGCAAGGGCACAGCGGCTTTATCGGAGTTTGATTAGGGATGGGGTTCCGGTAAAGAAGGAGGATATTTATAGTACGGTTGAGCAACGGATTCTTGGAGATGAGGGGTTTGTTAGGGCCATCAAGGAGACCCATCGAGTGGAGCTTAGGGAGGAGCGAAGAAAGAAGGCTTACGGGCTGAGGAAGATTGGATCAGCGATTGAAAGGATGACAGGAATGGGAGAGGAACAGTTAAGGGGGAGGAGCAAGGATAGGGGGGCTTCGAATGCTCGGAAGTTATTTAGCCTTGTTGCGAGGGAGTATGGATATGGGGGGTTGGAGATTGCGAGGTATATCGGGAGAGATGCGTCATTGATTAGCCGGTTTTCCATGGAGAGTAGTGACTTCAGGGAAGAGATAAACAGTGTTATTAAGACCCTCGAGAAATCGAAATGTCAATAATCAGGTCTGACCCCAGCGGC
>DYHU01000072.1 GCA_020724025.1 Syntrophorhabdus sp.
AGATGGAGCATCACTTCGTCATATGGCCCCTTGGAATAGCCATCATGCTTGTAGGTGCCTTTATTCGCCTTTGGGCGACCAAGCATATCGGAAGAAGAATACCGTGGATGAAGAAAAAGGGTAAACATCTTGTCAAAACCGGGCCCTATGCAATGGTAAGAAACCCCCTATATATCGGGAATATTATCATCGCCACGGGTCTCTCCTTCCTTTCGGAATTGATGTGGTTGACTCCATTTGTCATTTTATACCTCTACATTCTCTACCATCTGGTTGCTCTTCACGAAGAGGAAAAGCTCTCAGAACGGTGGGGAGAGGATTTCCAAAGATATTTGAAGGAAGTTCCGAGATGGATTCCTAAGCTCAATAACTGGCCTGCTACAAAGGAAGGCGGATTCAGATGGATGAACGCATTACGATCCGAGATCCCCTCTCTCTATGTCACCCTTCTGGGAATTTTTGTCTTTGCTCTGAAATGGTATTTGAGCCATATGGATTAAATGATACTCTTATACCCACCCCATTCCTAAGGCAATAGCCAGAAGGAGTAGCATCCCGCCCACAATCTGTTTGATCATGGACATCGCCATCTTTTCAACCAACCGGGCCCCGAAGAAAGATCCTAAAAAGGCAGCGATGGTTGCAATGGTGACCAGTTCAACTCCTCCACGGGAGAAAAGTTCACTAAGATCTTTTGAAAAAAAAGAGACTCCGTAGGCGATAAGTCGAGAAAGGTCAACCAGAACAGCGCAGACGACACCCGTTCCGATGAAGGCTTCTTTGTTCAGCCCCGTTTTTATCAAGAACGCTGATCGGAGAGCTCCCTGATGCCCGGACAGACCGCCGAAGAATCCTGAAAGGGCTCCTCCTAATGGTAGGTATTTTCGATCAAAGGCCATCTTTTCAAAATAGGGGATAAGTTCAAATAGGGAGAAGAAAAAGATGAGAATGGCAATCACCATCTTAATGGGAGTCATCTTAAATACTTTAGGGCCGAGGGTGTATTCGCTTATAGGGGTGAGGTCTGAAAGAAAAGTGAGAAGATAGGCCCCGATGAACGCGAAGAGGATTCCGGGAACGGCGAAGGACAGTGCCACGCCCATGTCCGCCTTCTTCCCGACCAGGCCAACCTTGAATAAATTATTGGCAAGGTGGACGATGGCCGTAGAGGCAATGGCTATTTCGAGAGGGAAAAAGAGAGCAAAAACGGGCATGAGCAATGTTCCGAGCCCGAACCCCGAAAAGAGGTTAGGGCCGAAACGACAAGCGCAGCCAGGGAAACAGCAATATATTCCATATTTTTTCACCCTCCTCATGTCATCATTCATGCCTATTTTTAACTGGGCATGAAATAAACCCAATCTTTTCAATGGGGGTATCCCATTTCTTAAAAATCACAATTCATCCTTATTTCTTTAAAATTTCTTTAAAGATTCTCCCAGTCCCAAGTAATATCGAATGCTCCTTCTCTATTTCAATTCCTAATTGTCTGAACAATGCTCTGATGTCAGAATTCACAAACTATGGGTAGTACTTGCTCTCATATGACCTGATAATGTGATAAATTAAAAATCTGCTAATTTTGTTCACCGGCAAGGCATAGTCAACCACCACTATCATTCCTTCTCTTTTCGTAACCCTGACCATTTCCTCCAATACCTTTTCTCTAATGTTGAAAGGCATATCATGTAAAGCAAAGGAAATACAGGAAACATCGAAATGTTTATTTCCAAATGGCAGATGGGTAGCATCCGCAACTTGAAATGTTGAATTCTCGTATTTATTTTTCCGGTTGGCGACTTTCAGCATGTCCTCCGACAGGTCAATACCATCAACGACATGGCCACTTTTCGCAAATGCAAATGCCTGTTTCCCCGTCCCAGTTGCAACATCCAATATTTTTGAACCATTCCTTGCATTCGTAAAGTCGACAACTTCATTCCTTACTCCTGAAATGAATACATCCACAATATCATAGATGGGGGCCCACCATTTAAACCATTTTTTTATGTAGGAGTAATATTCTTCATTCATTGTTTTACTCCAAACGATTGTAATTGGATTCATCATTCCCCATTACTCTCTAACAACTCCCCGAAGAGTTCACGCACTTTTCCCTTTGCCTTTTTTAAGGCCTCTTTTCCTTTTGGCGTGATTTTATAAACACGGCGGTAGTGACCGGATGCTTCTTGAGTTTCGGATCGAAGATAACGCCTCTTTTCCATCCCATGCAGGATGGGGTAGATCGTGCCTGGGGAAAGCTTATAGCCATGCCGGCCTAACTCCTCGATGATCTCGAGGCCGAAGATAGGTCCCTCCGCAGCGTGGTAGAGGATATGAAGTCTTATGAGTCCCGAATAGAGGTCTTTGTCTTCCATAATTATTATCGATATTCGTTATCGTGATTCGATATTAATACAGATATTCCCGATTGTCAAGTGTTTTTATGAATCCACAACCCGTAATTGTCACCCTAAACTTGTTTCAGGGTCTATAGATTTCGAATGAGAAGAGATGCTGAACCAAGTTCAGAAGCATGACACTGAAATCAAAGGGATCCAATTTTTGATTACGTATTATGGTAAATGGTCTGAAAGTGCCTGTTTTTGTCACCCCGAGGGAAATACTCGATTACATATTGGAGAAGAACTATTAAGAATGAATATGGGAAATGGAAAAGGGAGAGGGGGATAATGAAGGGTCTTTATCCCCCTCTTTAGATCGTTGAACGACTATTAAGGTTATTTCTTCCCCTTTTTAAAGAGGATCTGATACTTCTCGTCCATGGCTGTCCCCGATTCTTTGGTGTGGCAGTAGAGGCTGCAGGAGTTGGGCATCTTGGGTCGCCCGGTCTTATCATCAACTCCGTACTGGAGCGTTTTTGATGGAGGGATGGCCTCAAAGGTATGGTTAGGTACAGATCCTGATGCGATCGTATAGGGCAGATGGCATGATGCACATGAAGCGACTTCATAGCGATGTCCCGAGTGCTTCTTTGGATCTTCCACAATCCCTTCATGACATTTGGAACAGATCACACGCTCATCTGCTCTTAACTGACCTGCCCGCGGGCCAAGAGTCCCCTCATGGGGATTGTGGCAAGTCACACAGCTCAGACCCGGCACACCGTTATGCCGACTCTTAATCCATTCGAGATATTGTTGACGGTGGCGGTTGGCGTTCTTCTGGTCCGGCCAGAAGGAACCAGGTGCTGTATAAGGTTCGGGGTCAAGATCCTTCATCAAGGTTTGAGGTTTATTGATCTCATAGAAGACAGGGTAATTGAATTTCTTCAGATCGCCCTTCATCCGGGCACAAATGTGACAGCGTCCACAGTTTTCGGTGTTCTTGTTAAGATTTCTTAATGTACCCTCCTCCATATTGATTGATGCTACTCATCGAATAGTTTCTCGGGGGTTAAAAGATTTCATTTCACGTCAGAGGCAAATACACTTTGAACGTGGAACCCCGATCCAATTCACTCTCGACTTCAATTCTGCCGTGATGGGCATAAGCGATCCACTTAGCAATGCTCAAGCCTAATCCGACTCCACCGGTCTCCTTCGATCTGGACTTATCCACCCGGTAGAAGCGTTTGAAGATGTTCTCTTGCTCTTCTTTTGGAATTCCAAACCCTGTATCCTTTATTTTTACAAGTGCCGTTTCTCCATCTCTCTCCAGAGTAACCCGAACAAAACCTTTTTCGGTGTATCTAATGGCATTATCGATGAGGTTGGAAAACAGCTGCTGAAGGCGGCCCTTATCGCCCATCACCGTCAGTTCCTGGAAGGGTTCAACGATGGAATCGATACCTTTCAGTTCGGCCAGAATCTTAAAAAGATTGCAGATATCTTTCACCAGGAGATCCAACCTCAGAGGAACTATCTTCAACTCTATCTGGGAAGAATCGGATTTGGAAAGAAAGATCAGATTGTCAATCATCTGATTGAGTCGATCTAATTGCTCAATGAAATGAGCCAATGCCTCCTGATATTCCGCAGCCCTTCTTTCTCTCGAAAGGAGCACCTCTGCCCCTCCTCGCATGGCACAGAGAGGGGTCTTCAATTCATGGGAAACATCCGCTGTAAATTCAGCCATTCTTTTGAAGGAGCCCTCTAACCTCTCGATCATTCCGTTAATGGTTTGGATGAGATCATCTATCTCGTCGCCTGTCCCCCTTGGGATGAGCCTTTCGTTGAGATTTTCCGATGTAATGTTTTGTGCCTTCGATGCAATATATCCAATGGGCAAAAGAGACTTTCTCGCCAAAAACCATCCTCCCAATGAACCTAATATCAAAAGAATGGGCATTACCACCAATATATTACTTTTAAAATTTGAAAGGCTTTTCCTGACAAATTTAAGGTGGGTCCCCACCTGGAGAAAATATCCTTGATGCCCCTGAATGGGAAGAAAAGTAGTAATGACCCGATAGGGGCGCTTCCTTCCAGGGGGACGAACATTTTCTCTTATCTCCTTGCCATTTCGAATCTTGATCCTTAAGCGATCGTCTGGTATATATCCAATCTCTACGAATTTATTCGAGCTGTAAAATAGATCCCCATTTGCCATCAGTACTCTAAAATAGACAGGGTAAAGAGTCCTTACCTCCAAATGGTCTTCGAAATTCTTCAATACATTTTTATCATTAAGATTTCTAACTAAAATCTCGCCTAACTCTTTTATCTCATCCAGGATAAATCGATCCACTTCTTTAATGAGCTGATGTCTTAAACGAAAATAGAGAAACCCACAGATGATGACGGCAGAGAGAAGGAACGTCAAAATATACCAGAGGGTCAATTTGACATCGGTTCTCCGGTGAAATTTACCCCCGATCTTCGAAGACATACCCGACTCCTTTAATGGTATGAAGCAACTTCGGCTGAAAATTCTTATCAATTTTATTCCTCAAATTAGAGACATGAACATCGATGACATTGGTTGAGGTATCGAAATGATAATCAAATATCTTCTCAGAAATCATGGTCCGAGTGATAATTTGGCCGGAATGTCTCATGAAAAATTCGAGGAGGGCATATTCTTTGGGCGTAAGCTCAATCTTTGTTTTATCTCTGAAAACCCGATGCCCTTCCACCTCTAAGATAAGATTGGCCACTTGTACCCGAGAAGGCGAACTCGTTGCTTTGCTTCTTCTTAATATAGCTTGAATCCTTGCAAGCAGTTCATTGAAAGAGAAGGGTTTGACCAGGTAATCATCTGCACCTAAATTTAAACCCTGGACAATATCGCTCTCCGTATCCTTTGCTGTTAAAAATATGACAGGGACCTGGTTTCCCTTTCCCCTTATCTCCTTTAAAACCTCTCTCCCATCCATTTTTGGAAGTAAGATGTCGAGGATAATCAGGTCGTATTTTCTATGAAGAGCTGAACGTAACCCTTCCTCCCCATCGAAAGCCACGTCAACGGAAAAGGAGTTTTCCATCAAGCCCTTTTTCACAAAGCGAACGATGCCTTTATCATCTTCAATAAGGAGAATCTTCATAAGTCGCCATTCTATCAAATCCTGTTTGTATCAGACCTGATAAAACGAAAAATACCTTTGTTCTTGTTTTGCCACACCTGTTTGAATGGCTGTTTCCCTTACGGCGCTGGATACCCGCTCCGATACCTTCCGGTTTAAAACACCCGGGATAATGTAATCCTCTCTCAATTCTTCCTCGGCAACCATGGAAGCGATGGCATGAGATGCGGCAAAGAGCATCTCCTGATTGATCTCTCTGGCATTGCAGTCAAGGACTCCCCTGAAAAGCCCCGGAAAACAGAGGACATTATTGATCTGATTGGGATAATCGGATCTTCCTGTCGCAATCACCCGCGCATAGCGTGATGCCTCTTCGGGCATAATCTCGGGAATAGGATTGGCCATAGCGAAGAGGATGGGATCTTTTGCCATTTTCCGGATATCCCGGACCTGGATCACTCCGGGTTGCGAAAGCCCGATAAAAATATCCGCCCCTTTTAAAGCCTTTGATATGGGTCCTTTAAGCTTTTCGGGATTCGTCCTCTTGGCAATCTCCTCTTTTATAAAATTCATATTCTCTTTTCTTCCCTCATAGAGAATCCCGCTCCGGTCACAACCGATGATCTGTTTGACACCGTAGGAGAGGAGAAGTTGAATGGAAGCAATCCCGGCTGCTCCCAGACCGTTCACCACGACTCGAATGTCTTCAAACCGTTTACCAACCAGTTTTAATGCATTGATCAATCCTGCCAGGACCACCACGGCTGTGCCATGTTGATCATCGTGGAAGACCGGTATATCCAATTCCCTTTTCAACCTTTCTTCAACTTCAAAGCAACGGGGCGCCGAAATATCTTCCAGGTTGATTCCACCGAATCCCGGTGCAATCCATTTCACCACTGAGATGATCTCATCCGGGTTTTTGGTATTCAGACAGATGGGAAAAGCATCGACGCCGCCAAACTCCTTAAAAAGCATCGCCTTTCCTTCCATGACCGGCATTGCTGCCTCTGGTCCGATATCTCCAAGGCCAAGCACCGCAGTTCCATCGGTGACAATGGCCACGGTATTCTTCTTGATGGTGAGGTCATAGACTCGTTTGGGATCTTTATGGATCTCCATACAAATTCTGGAAACGCCGGGCGTGTAGGCCATCGAGAGGTCATCACGCGTATTTAAGGGAATTTTATTCTTAACCTCTATCTTCCCGCCCCGGTGAATCATGAAAGTTCGATCCTCCACATTAAAAACGCGAACCCCCTTTAATTTTTTAACCTCATCGACCGCTTTCTGCCCCATTTCAACATTGGCCACACTGACAACGATATCTCGAATAATGGTCTCCTTCCCAAATCCGACGATATCGATGGCGCCGATATCCCCGCCTGCCTTTCCAATAACAGAAGTCACCTTGCCAAGCATGCCTGGCTGATTCAAAAGTTCAATTCGAATGACAATACTGTACCCCGGACTTGGCGTCTTAAACATACCTTGCTTTTACCTCCCTCAGGATAGTCTTTTTAGCGTATTGACCCATACTGAACCGTCCCCGATGATGAAAACCTTTACAACATTCAATTCTAACAAATCTCCGCCGAAATTCAAAACTTCCTTGAAAAATATCCTCATATTTCTTAAGATGGGAGGCATGAAAAGAAGGAACATCTTCTTAAGTCTTCTTTCGGGAATTCTCCTCATCCTCTCCTTTCCCAATTTCGATCTCGAGTTTTTGGTTTGGTTTGCGCTCGTCCCCCTCTTCTACTCTGTTGAAGGGAAAGGGTTATGGAATAGTTTTAAGCTTGGATTTTTGACCGGTCTCATCTCCTTTCTTGGAATTCTCTACTGGATCATCGTTGCCGTCCATACTTACGGCAATGTCCCTTTGATTTTGAGTGGTCTCATCCTCTTATTACTTGTAGGCTACTTGAGTTTATTCATCGGCGCATTTACATTCCTTTATCGATTCATCCAGATACGATTGGGGTTGCAGACCATTCTTTTAGCGCCCCTCCTCTGGGTCTCCCTGGAATACCTCCGTTCTTTCCTTCTCACCGGCTTCCCTTGGGCCAGCTTAGGCCATTCCCAGTATATGAACCTCCCATTTATACAGATGGCAGATATTACCGGGGTCTATGGTCTCTCTTTTGTCATCCTCCTGGTTAATGCTTCCCTTTATATGGCGCTTCTCCAGTGGTCTAAGAGAACTTTTCCTTTTCAAGAAGTGGCTATTACCATCCTCCTCCTCCTGGGCTTTCTGGTCTATGGCTACTTAAGAATGGGCGCCGTGGATCGACAGACGATCCAGGATCCTCCCCTCAAGATTGGTCTGGTCCAGGGCAACATCGACCAGTCCATCAAGTGGGATGAATCCTTCCAGAAGGAGACCCTGAAGATCTACGAAAGGCTATCCCTGAAAGTGGCAGAGGGAAAACCAGACCTCATTATCTGGCCGGAGACAGCCACGCCTTTCTTCTTTCAGGAAGCGAAAGAGTATCAACCCCTTGTGTTGGGCATTCCTAAGAAGACCAATGCCTTTCTCCTCTTCGGGACCCCTTCTTATAAGATAGAGAGGGGAAAGGTCCATCATTATAATAGCGCTCTCATGGTATCTCCTGCAGGTGAACTGAGAGGCAAATATGATAAGATTCATCTTGTCCCCTATGGAGAATATGTCCCGCTTGGAGAGTATCTCTCCTTGGGATCCCTTGGAGAAGGGATCGGAAATTTTAAATCCGGGAAAGAGACCTTCAACTTCACCCTTCCTCAGGGGAAATTTGGAATCCTCATCTGTTTTGAGATCATCTTTCCGGACCTCTGCCGGAAATTTGTCAGGGAAGGGGCTAATTTTTTAGTCACCATCACCAACGATGCCTGGTTTGGAAGGACCTCTGCACCTCGCCAGCATCTCACCATCGCCACTTTTAGGGCGATCGAAAACCGGGTTTTTATTGCCAGATCGGCAAACACAGGGATCAGCGCTTTTATCGATCCTGTGGGAAGGATCATGAAACAGGGAGGAATTTTCACTGAAGAGGCAATGAACGGAACGATTACCCTATCAAAAGAAAAAACTTTCTATACGCTTTTTGGCGATGTCTTCTCCTGGATCTGTTCTGCCTTTTCTATTGCCTTGCTGGGTTATGCCTTCATTCAGAATAGAAGTAAGAGATGTTAAAGGCTAACAGAAGCAATCACCCCTCTGGCCTCACTCCCGCGAAGGCGGGGGTCCAGATTTTTCACCGCAAGGGATTAGTCTGGAAAATCCAGGCGGCCATACTCATTTTCTTCTTCTCCTTTCTCAATATCTCTTTGGCAGCCGACCCTTCATCACCTGAAATCTGGTCCGAATTGTTGCAGAGAACGCCCTTCCCTTTCCGGATGCCTCTCCCACCGCCGGCTCCAACACCTATAGATGGCACCTATACAAAATTTGAGCCTAAAGAGACTCCCCCTGTCCCTTGCAGGCGCTGCCCCGATTATGCTCCGGAGGGCGGCATATGGAAGTTAAATTTCGACAAGGGTGTCTTCAGGATTTTTCACCCCGCCACAGGATGGAAAGATATTGGCTCTTATGTGGTGTCAGGAGACCGAATAACCCTTGCCAATGACCCCGTCTGTCATGAAATGTTTGGCGTGTATAGATGGAAATTGGAGGGGGGAAGATTATTTCTGACTGCAGTTGAGGATAAATGCGCTATTGGTTTGAGGGCGATGAACCTGACCAAACTTCCATGGCTCTCCTGTCAACCCCCTTCGATAGAGGCCGCCGTTACGGACCACTGGCCCAAACCACCCGGTTGCGATTGAGGTTAGAATTATACTTACCGCTGCTATTCGTTAGGAGTCGGCTTAAATAAACCTGCTGCATTCGATCCAAACAGACCTGCCCGATAGGACCGCTCATCCACCAGCGAAAGGTTGGATATCATCGGTTGGGTCAGAAGCGGAATCTTCCGAACCCTGTCCAATCTCTGCACAATGCGTTCCAAGGGATCATCGCTTGTCATCCAGCCCCATCTGTCAAAAGCTTTTAAATTGAGAGGAAGACTGTAACTTCGTAAGGTCTTCTCTCTCTTCACATTATAAAACTGCTCGAAGTAAGACATGACTAACTCATGCAAAGTTCGATAAATGGGCTCACGAAACCGTAATCCGACGAAATTCGATTTGGCCACTGCCCCCCAGTATCCATTTCGTTTGTATAAAGCCAGCAGATGATCATCGTCCCGATTGTTTGGAACCATCTCCAGAATAATCGGAGGATTCCCTAATCGCCGGAGTGCAATCGCCGCAAACAAAGCCCCGTCAAAACAATGAGCAACCTGTTCCCGAAGGACGCGCAAAGGACAACGATAAATATGTTCCGCACTGTAGGAGATCTTATCGAGGAAGTCCTGAATCTTTGTTGGAGTGGTTAAGGTTGCAAATAATTGACGTTCAGATTCATTCAATAATCGATCAAAACTTTTAATCATTGCTATGGCAACTCCTTAATTTCAATTGCTTCCTCTCTTAACTCATTCTATGAAAAATAACCACATCGACCTGGAATCTTTACGAAAATGTTGCAGAGTGCCCCGCCCTGTGGGCGGGGATGAATGCAGCGATTCCAAAAATCCGATAGGCCGGACATTCCTGTCCGGCAACCGCATTTTCGCCGAGAATTGTAGGGGCAATTCATGAATTGCCCCTACGCTATCCGTACCGAAGTGCGGCGTTTCGCCTGCCTGAGCGTAGCCGCTTCGGCGAAGGCAGGGCACGCAGGCGTGAAGCCCCGCCCTGTGGGCGGGAAGCTTCACTGTATTGACAACCAAAGAGGAGTAAGTTTATATGATAGAGGACCGGCTTAAATGTATTTTTCTTCGAGACCCGGGGCCTTTTTCCTCCCATCCCTGAATTCGAAAGGTAAGTCGTATGCCTTTGCAAATCGGTTTCGACAACGAAAAGTATCTTGCCGAGCAGACCACGGCGATCCTCGATCGGGTCACCCGTTTTGACAATAAATTGTACCTCGAATTTGGCGGGAAACTGCTATTCGATTACCATGCCTCACGGGTATTGCCGGGTTTCGACCCTAATGTGAAGATGCGTCTGCTCCAGAAGATTCGAGATAAATCCGAAGTGGTGCTCTGCATCTATGCCGGGGACATCGAACGGAAGAAGGTGAGAGCCGATTTCGGCACCACCTACGACTCGGATGCCCTGAAGTTGATCGATGATCTGAGAGAATGGGGAATCGAAGTAATCGCAGTGGTTATCACCCGATATGAGAATCAACCTGCGGCCACCGTATTCAAAAAGAAGCTGGAACGAAGAAATGTCCGCGTCTGCACGCACCCCTTTACGAAGGGGTATCCGACAGATGTCGATACCATTGTGAGCGATGAGGGATATGGCGCCAATGAATATATTCATACCACCAAACCCATTATCGTCGTCACAGGCCCGGGACCCAATAGCGGGAAACTGGCCACCTGTCTTTCGCAGATCTACCATGAGTATCGACGTGGACTCCATGCGGGTTATGCCAAATTCGAAACCTTCCCCATCTGGAATCTCCCTCTCAAACATCCGGTCAATATCGCTTATGAAGCAGCCACAGCCGATATCCGGGATTTTAACATGATCGATTCCTTTCACCTTGAAGCCTATAATGAGAAAACCGTGAACTATAACCGGGATGTCGAAGCCTTTCCCGTGCTCAGACGGATTATCGAAAAGATTACCGGGGAACACTCATTTTATAAGTCTCCTACGGACTTGGGGGTCAATTTGACGAGCGATCCCGATTTTTCCACCAAACGCCTTTTGGGAAGATGAGTCGCTTACCTCATTGTCGAGCACAAGGACTCCGTAATCATGACAAGGGTCTGTTAGTGTTTCCAGTGGGTCTTCTTCATATGAGGTGAACCGCCCTTTCGAAAATTTGCCTTTGGATGAAAAATAACAATGATGCAAAGGAGGGAGAATAAACTGGAACTTCTCTATCTTAGCCGTAAGGATGTAGAGGATCTGGGGATTGGAATGAATGAGGTGCTGGCGGTTGTGGATCATGGCTTCCGCCTGAAGGGGCTGGGACAGACAGAAATGCCGCCGAAGCCAGGTATCCATCCCAGAAACAATGCTTTTATCCATGCCATGCCAGCCTATGTGAAAGGGGTTGAAGTCGCCGGTCTCAAATGGGTGAGTGGTTACCCCACCAATATTGAAAAGGGATTACCTTATATCACGGGCCTGCTTGTCCTTAATGATCCGGAAACCGGGATTCCAATGGCAGTGATGGATTCTTCATGGATTACCGCCATGCGCACAGGAGCGAGTGTAGGCATCTCGGCAAAATATCTTGCAAAACAGGCAAGCCGGGTCGCTGCGATTCTCGGCTGCGGAGTCCAGGCCCGTACAAGTCTTAGAGCTCTCGTTGAAACTTTGCCGGACTTATCCGAAGTCCGCTGCCATGATCTTTATCCCGAGGCCGCCAGGCGCTTCATCGATGAGATGAGTTTTGCCTTTCCGAAACTCGACCTGATGGCTTGCCCAAGTCCTGTGGAGATGATCGAAGGAGCCGACGTTGTGGTAACAGCTATTCCTATTCTTACAGAACCAAAGCCCCCGCTTGATGCCGGGATGCTTAAGGAGGGCAGTCTTGCTGTCGCGCTGGATTACGATTCCGCATGGACCGGCTCAGCGATGAAGGAATGCGACAAGTTCGTCTCTGATGACATTGCTCAGCTGCTAACCACCCAAAAAGAAGGGGTCTTCTTTGGTGGTATTCCTGAAGAGATTTACGCTGACCTTGGAGAACTGGCTGCCGGATTAAAGACGGGGCGCCAGAATGAGTCGGAGAGAATTTTCTCCATGAATATGGGCATTGCCGTAGACGATATGGTGACAGCCAAGCTCGTCTATGAACGAGCACTGGCCAAGGGAACAGGAACCAGATTGCCGCTTTAGCTGAAACCCGTTCGACAAACTCCGGTCAGATGGGAAGCGTCCCTCAGTTCCAAGTTTAAAAGAATGAGATGATATTTTCGAAGGCCGATTGCTCTTCCCTTATGGCTCGATCTTTGTGCCCAACACTTTCAAGAACTTCGCCAGCCACTCAGGATGGGCTGGCCAGGCGGGTGCGGTGACGAGGTTGCCATCCACATGAGCCTGATCCACTGGTATGTCAACGAACTTACCGCCCGCACTTTTTACATCGGGCCCCACTGCCGGATAAGCTGAACATGCTTTGCCCGTAATCACTCCCGCCGCTGCTAATACTTGGGCGCCATGGCAAATGGCAGCAATGGGCTTATTCGCCTTGGAAAAGTGTCGAACCGCCTCAAGTACCTTTTCGTTCAGACGAATGTATTCTGGCGCTCGCCCACCAGGGATCACCAAGGCATCATAAGTTTCTGGCTTGACTTCATCAAACGTTGCGTTCAGTGTGAAGTTGTGGCCGGGCTTCTCGCTGTAGGTCTGATCTCCCTCAAAATCATGAATCGCTGTCCGAACCCTTTCACCGGCCTTCTTCCCAGGACAAACGGCATGGACAATGTGACCGATCATCAGCAATGCCTGAAACGGAACCATCACCTCATAATCCTCCACAAAATCCCCAACAATCATTAAAATTTTCTTGGCCGCCATGTTTAACTCCTTTCTTTAGCTTTACAAAAAAATGATTTAGACCTTAAAGCTTGAAATAAAAAATGGCGTTCTCGGGAAAGCTTGATCTACATTTCAATGCCTGACGCCTCTTAGGGGATGTTATCGGAGACGGGTCGAAGCTTCTTTCTTTTTTAATTTCAATCGGCGACGCATTTCTTCTGTGGAAAATCCGCCTTCAGATTTTTGCCTTGACCGAGAACGCTCAATCAGATCGAGAAACTGCTGGTTGTTGCTAAGCGAAACAGTTTCAGCATCTGCATTTCTAATACTTACCAGCACTGCAACAGGCTTTCCTTTTTCAGTAACAATCAGAGGCCCTTTCAGGATTTCCTTGGCATAATCCGCAAGTGGCAAAGTTGCTTTCGAAACGTCAACGGTTTTCATAACGTTATCACCTCCTTTCCTATTCTAACTGCATTTCTTTCCTTAATTCCAATAGCTCGTATATAAACAACCGGTTCTGGTTCATCTTCCACGTCATAATAAACTCTGAGGTCTCCAATCCGCAATTCCCAAGAGGCAAGTGGATTAGGTCGCATAGGCTTCCGATTACTAGTCTCTATCGTTGGCTGATATTTCAACTGCCTCTCTACTGTATCTAAAACCATTGCCTGTTGACGTGCAGTAAGGGCTCGAAAATGCTCTTCAGTTTCAGGAGAATATTCAATCCGGTATCTCAATTTTTGCCCTTTTTAGACTCCCTACAATTATTTTTCAGTCTGCGCTTCACCTCATTAAGAGAAATGGGTTTTTCAGACCCGCGTTCAGCAATAACAGCCAAATCATGCAGGTCCTCCATGAGTTTCTGATACCTCTTAAGTGAAAGAATAACGCTGGTTTTTTTGCCTTTTGCATCAACTACAAACTGCTCTTGTAATGTCTCCATGCTCGATTTACTCCTTCGTTCCACTTACCAGTTAATTTTTTTAAATAG
>DYHU01000425.1:0-1140 GCA_020724025.1 Syntrophorhabdus sp.
TATGCGACTTAAAAACATTTCTATCAATAATCTCAAAAGACGAAAGGGCAAGGTCTTCTTTCTCATCCTGGGTCTTACCATTGGTATCACCACTGTTGTCACCCTCATCTCCATCACTCGTATGATGAACGAAGATATCGCTAATAAATTGGATGAGTTCGGAGCCAACATCCTTATCCTCCCCCGATCGGATGATTTATCCCTTTCCTATGGAGGGATGAGCATGGGAGGGGTTGCTATCGATTTTCAAAGCCTGAAAGATTCGGATATTCCAAAGATTCGCCAGATCGAGGTTCGGGAAAATATCAGTACGGTTTCACCCAAACTCATCGGGGTTATGGAGATAGAGGGGAAGAAAGTCCCTTTGATGGGAGTGCAATTCTCGGAAGAGGTAAGACTGAAGAAGTGGTGGAAGGTTCATGGAGCGTTTCCAAAGAATCGGGAAGAGATACTGCTGGGAAATGAGGTGGCGGTTCGGCTCTTCAAGAGTACCGGAGACCCCTTGCCGATCAACGGAAAGCCGGTCAGGATTTCAGGGATTCTGGATGAAACGGGATCGCAGGATGACTTCGTCATCTTCGCCGATCTGGCTTTTGTCCAAGAGACGATGAAAAAACCCGGGGCTTTGAGCCTGATTGAGGTCTCGGCCTTTTGCAATACCTGTCCGATCGAGGAGATCGTGAGACAGATATCAAAAGAATTGCCTCAGGCCAAAGTGACGGCAATCAAACAGACCCTGCAGACAAAGATGGAAGCTTTGGACCATTTCAAGAAGTTTTCGATCGGAATATCGATCATTGTTCTTCTCATCGGAAGCCTGATCGTCTTCACAAACACAATGGCTTCGGTAAATGAGAGGAAGAGGGAGATTGGGATATTTCGTGCCATTGGGTTTCGGAAATCCCACATTGTTCGGA
This sequence comes from Syntrophorhabdus sp., assembly GCA_020724025.1. The sequence continues at coordinate 918 of DYHU01000425.1, forward strand.
TCATCTTCTTAGAGACCTTGATCGTCGGTTTGATTGCAGGGATCACTGGATACCTACTCGGTTTGGGAATCTCCCAGATCATCGGTCCGATCATCACAGGGGTGAAGGGCGGGCCGTTGCTTATTGATCCCTTGCTGGCCATTGGGGCTATTTTCCTTTCTTCTCTCATCGGGATCCTCTCGAGCGCCTATCCGGCCATTCATGCCTCGAAGATGGATCCAAC
>DYHU01000425.1:1240-2525 GCA_020724025.1 Syntrophorhabdus sp.
CAAACCTCAAACAGGAGTTTATCATGAGTCTGATCGAAATAAAAACATTAAACAAAGCTTATGAAAGTGGGGATGAGTGCGTAATGGCCCTCGTCGATGTGGATCTGAATATTGAAAAGGGAGAGTTTGTCTCTGTGATGGGCCCCTCTGGTTCAGGGAAGTCGACCCTGCTCACCATTCTGGGAGGGCTCAACCATCCCACAAAGGGAGATGTGGTTGTGGATGATATCCCCATCTACAAACTTTCACTGGAGAAATTGGCCGATTTCAGAAGAGAGTATCTGGGTTTCATCTTCCAATCCTTTCAGTTGATTCCCTACCTCACGGTCATTGAAAACGTAATGCTTCCTCTTTCTATCACAGAGAGGACTAACCGGGAGCAGGTGAAAATGGCGGAGGAGATATTGGAAAGAATTGGATTGAGAGGAAAAGGGAGGAGACTTCCGGATCAACTCTCAGGGGGAGAGCAAGAGAGGGTGGCCATTGCAAGAGCCTTGGTGAATTCACCGCCTATTCTTATGGCCGATGAGCCTACAGGAAATCTGGATTCCAAAACCGGGAAAGAGATTATGGATCTGTTCAAGTCCCTCAATAAAGAAGGACAAACGATTGTCATGGTCACTCATAATCCAGAGAATATAGCCTTTTCCACCCGGACTCTCTTACTCAAGGATGGAAGAGTGGAAAATAATGGTGCAAAGGTTTGATAGGGTGAGGATATCCGGTGATGGATAGATGGATAGTATACTGGAGAATGGAGAAAAGCCTTTCTCATAAAAATCATAACAAAATTAAGAAGATCATAATTCTTTCTTCTTGTTCATAAAGATAGTTATATTATCATAATAATTAGCAGTCCCTTTTAAATTTTGATGAGGGGAAGATGAACTTAGTCAAAAGAATTTTAATACTCATCCTTTCTCTTCTCTTTTTGTCCTCTACAATATTGCCCAATCTTTGTTCAGCAACAGAACTTCCTTCAACCAAGACAGATTCAAGTCCATATTTTAGTGAGCCGGAACATTCTCATCATCAACATCCCCCTTGTAACAATGGAAGTGAAAACCCCTGCCAGAACAAATATTCATGTTGTAATTTGGTCGCTCAAAGTACAATATCTTATTTCTTTATCTTAGACTCTTGCCATATAACTCCTGCTGAAACTTTCATTCCATCCGTAGGAATTACAAAATCCCTATATCATCCACCTCGACTCCTTCTTTAATCACTTTTGTTGGAATCGTAAAAAGTCGTCATTCCCGTGAAAACGGGAATCCAGAAAATT
>DYHU01000073.1:0-2449 GCA_020724025.1 Syntrophorhabdus sp.
ATCCAGATCTTTTGAATACTTCTCCAATATCTCCGTAATCTCCTGGATAGTCTGCTCCCTGTTCTGGGTCCTGACTGTGAAGTCGGGGAGATGAATGGAGAGGGAAGAGATGACGATGACGAGGGTGATTCTCAGGAGGAGACGGAGGAAGAGAGATCCAGTTCTTTTAAATTTTGAGGGATGGGGGGAGTGCCCCGTCCGTATCAGCGGTTCAATTAGCTCCATATCCCAACCTCCTTGTGATAACCTTTCACAAGGTTAACATGAAAACCTCCCTTTTGTCAAGTTCTAAAATTAAATTTTTTCACAAGACATTGTGATGATAAGGAAGGGAAGGGATACTAATAGTGATGATCCACAAAAAAGTGACTCTATCCGGCCTTCTCTTCCTTAAGAAGATGAACTGAAAGGGAGGAGAGGGAGGTCAACAGGCCCAGATAGAAGATTCCAACTCTGAAATTGAAATGGTCAGCGGTCAATCCAAGGAGAAAGGGTCCAAACCCCATTCCAAAGCCAACGCCAACGGACATGATCACCCCGAGCGCCATCGACCGGCCGGAAAGGGGTGTCAACTTCGAAATCGTGGCCAGGGCTACGGGAAAGAAAGCCAGGGAGAGGACGGCCTGGAGGATGAGGGAAATAAAAATCGTGCTGAGGGGGGACGAAAGAGAGAGCCCCATCGTGCTCAATCCGGTCATAAAGAGGCTCAGAAAGAGGATGGTACGGTACCCATAGCGATCGACCAGAAACCCAATCAGGATGGGAACAGCCATTCCACCCGCCCTGGAGATCCCTAATAGATTATTGGCTAAATCGAAGCCAATCCCCCTCTCTTTGATCAGATAAAGGGGAAGGATGGAGTAAACCCCCATGCTGGATGCCGAGGATAATATCCAGAGAAGGATCATGATCCAGATCGTCCTCTTTTTAAAGAGGCCGGCATAACTCTCTCCCTTTTGGGGTGGCTCCTTTTTAGGCTCGACAGAGGCTTTCCAGAAAAAGAGGGGGAAGATCAGGGAGACGATCCCCAGAAGAAGGAGGGGAATGTTCCATGAAAAGAACTGCAGGCCATACGCCATAAGAATGGGAATGGTGAAGATTGAGAAACTTGCAGCGGAATCATGAAGGCCGATGGCCTTCCCCCAATTTCGAGACTCGTATGTTTCGGTGATGATTGGAAGAATGGCGGGGATGTATGTCCCTGTGGCAATGCCAAGAAGAAAGAAGAGAAGGTGGAACGAAACATAACTCTCTGCAAACTGAAATCCGAAGAAGACGAGGCTCACGCCCAAAAAACCAATGGCCACGGTTCTCTTGTAACCCCAGGCCGGGGTCAGACGACCAGTGGCCAGCAGGGTGAGGCTATACCCGACCGAAAGAGAGATGAAGAGAGCCCCGGCCTTCCCATGAGAAAGGAGAAGGCTGTCTTCGATGAGGGGAAGAATGGGTGAGAAGATCGTCCGGGTCGAAAAGTTGAGGTACCAGAGGCACCAAAAAACGAAAAGGGGGAGAAGTTTCATCCCTGCGTCCGCTTATTTCTCCCTATCGGACAGAGGGCTTGACATTCGAAGCAGAAATAGTAATTTCCGCTGGCCAGGGTCTGCCAGAGCTCCCGGAAGGGATAACTCTTAAGGAGTTCAGCTTTCTTTTCTGCAGAAGCCTCAATCATCTCTCCAACAAATTTGATCATTCCTCGAAGGCCAAACTCTAAGATCACCCTTCCGCACGCCCGTTTGTCCACCTTGCCCTCTCCGAGAAGGGCTTTGCCTGGACAACCCGACAGGCAAATCTGACATTTCGGGGGGCATAGAGATTTGAATCTCTTTTTCGTTGGGTTAAGGGGCGCGGAAGTAATGACGGCTCCTAACCTCACCCGGGGACCAAATCCTTTTACAAGGACGAGGCCACTCTTTCCATAACTTCCAATCCCAGCCTCCACAGCCGCCCTTCTCAGATCGACCGCCCCGACCATACCATATTTTCCATCCGACATATCGATGGGAATGAAGCCGGGAATGGCCACGGCTCCATCACCTTGCCTCTCCAGGGCCATGGCCAATTCTTTTGAGATGTCCCTCACCTTCTCGTAGGTCGCAATCGTATCATTCTGTTTGATCTGAAGATTCTTCGAATCGAGTGCGGCCCGGCTATGACCGCAGGCAATGACGATGATTGATCTCGCCGAGGGGAGGATGTCGAGATCGATGGCTTTCCGCTCGATCAGGTTTTCGACGGTGGCGACCCCTGCCGCAACCGCTCCCAGTTCCTTTGCCAATCTTCTGATCTCCATATTCTTCTCCCTATTTCACTCTTTTCAAGCCTGGCCGTTTGAATGCGCCCCTCTCCATCCCCTTCTTCCGCTTCAATACGTTCTCATTGAAGAGATTGTTTTTAAGGCTGACGGCATTGATGATGGAGTAGATGATCACCGCCCTCTCCCAATCTTTCG
>DYHU01000073.1:2549-14042 GCA_020724025.1 Syntrophorhabdus sp.
TACTCCCAGATCCTCCGGTCATCGATCTTTTTGGCCCGGTCCGGAATTCCTCCTCTCACGGTGAAGATCACTTCGGAGGCCACTTTGAGAGTCTCCTGGACCTCCTTCTCCAGCTTCCTCTTCAGGCCGATCTTATCGGCGATCTCCTCCTTTAATTCGATATAGATCGCCATCTCATCCCGGTAATCCTTTCTCGTCACCACCACCTGATAATTGGCAACTACCGGAAACTTCGCCATCATCTCATCCACCTGCCAGGGATGGATGAAGATCCCCCAGACCTTGGTCACCTGATCCGTCCGGCCCATGATCTTTCCGAGACGCATTGAGGTCCTCCCACAGGGACAGGGATCTTCGATCAGGTAGGAGAGGTCTCCGGTGGCGAAGCGAAGCATCGGAAAGACTTTACTGAAATTGGTGGCCACAATCTCTCCGGTCGCCCCGACCTCCAATTGTCTTCCCGTCTCCGTATCCACGATCTCCACAATCACATCCTCGGGGATGTGCATCCCTCTCTTCTCCGGGCATTCATATCCGAGACAGCCCACATCGACCGTGCCATAACCCTGCCGGACCAGGAGATCGAGTTTCGACTCTAATTTTTGACGGAGCGATTCCGGAAACATCTCCGCACCGACAAAGGTGGCTTTCAAATGAAGATCCCTCTTGAGATCCAGATGCATGCCCTCGGCGGCCTCGATGATCGCCATCAGAAAGCTGGGGGTCCCGATGTATCCGGTTACCCGGAGCTGTCTCATCAGGTTGATCTGCATCGAAATATTTCCCGGGCCCACAGGGACGACCGTGGCCTTGAGCATCCGGAGCGATTCGTCCAGCATGAGGGCCAGAGGCGTGAGATGGTAGTTGAAGGTATTGAGAACGATATCGCCTCCTCTTATTCCGCAGGCATAGAGGGCTTGAGCCCAGCGCCTGTCCTCATAATCCCATTCCCCGGGTTCATAGACCGGTCCGGGTGAGACATAGATCCTTCGCACCCCTTCCTCTGAAATGACTTCGAACCCTCCAAAGGGAAGGCTCTCTTTCTGGGCGTTGACCAGATCCGCCTTCTTCGTGACGGGGAGTTTCTCTAAATCCTTGAGATCTCTTATCTCCCCGGGTTTTAATCCCGCTTTTTCGAACCCATAACGGATCGCTTTCGAATGGAGATATCCATGGGGAAGGATCTCGGAGAGCCTCTCTCTCTGATAGGCTTCCCTCTTCTCCTTTGACATCGTCTCCCTTTCTTCGTTGTAATAGCCACGTCTCCGATCGATCATAGTGTTCACTCCCCTTCAGTAGGAATATTGGAACGCTCAAATCGTCAATGAGCAATAATCAATTCACAATTCTCAATGATCATTGATTATTGACCATTGTTAATACTACAGCGTCATTTTTTCGTCATTCCCGTGAAAACGGGAATCCAGGATGTTTATGGGCTCCAAAACCCCAACTGGATACCCGCTTTCGCGGGTATGACGGATGGGGCGGAAGCATCCTTTGTTGGTGCACAGTACCGTTCTTTCTCAAAGAGTCGCTGTAGGGTTAATTGACCATTGAATAACCCAGTATTCCATTTTTCCAACATTCCATCATTCCAATTGATGTTTTCAGTTCGTCCATTATAGGATGAAGACAGGGTCCACATCAATATCGAGATTTATACCCTTTCCCTTAATCTCATCCTCCATTTTTCGGGCGAGCTCCTCGGCAAATTGATGAAGGAGCCGGGAGTTCACCCCTTTGGCCAGCATCTGCAAACGGAATTTTCCCTTCATTCTAACAAATGGGGCGGCGCTGGGGCCTAAAAGTTCAATCCCCTTTCCATACCCTCTTTTCAACAGCGACTGTCCGACCCTCTCCATCTCCTCTGCAGCCGTCTTCGTCCTCTTCTCACTATTTCCGGTCAGCCTGAAATTGATCAACCTTGAGAAGGGAGGATAATCCAGCGCCTTCCTGAATCCGATCTCCTCTCGATAGAATCCATTAAAGTCATGTTCCTTTGCCATCAGGACACTGTTATGATCCGGGTTGAAGGTCTGGATCACCACCTCTCCGGCTGTTTCTCCTCTGCCCGCCCTTCCTGCGACCTGGGTGAGGAGCTGGAAGGTCCTCTCGCTCGACCGGAAGTCAGGGAAGTGCAGCGAGGTATCCGCAGAGATCACTCCCACAAAGGTCACATTGGGAAAGTCATGGCCTTTGACAATCATCTGCGTTCCCACCAGGATGTCAATCTTACCCGACTCCAGCCCTTTCAGGATCTGTTGATGGGAATGCTTCCGCGAAGTCGTGTCACGATCCATCCGTCCCACCTCTCTCCCGGGGAACAAGTCTTTAATCTCCTGTTCCAAACGCTCGGTTCCGATTCCCATTCCCCTGAGCCGGTGCCCCTCGCATTTCGGGCAGTCCCCCGGCGCCTTGACTCGATAATCACAATAGTGGCACTGGAGGGAGCGATCTCTCAGGTGAAAGGTAAGTGTGACGCTGCAGTTGGGGCATTTGAACGTGAAGCCGCATTCCGGGCAGAGGATGAAGTTGGCAAAACCCCTTCGATTGAGGAAGAGGAGGCTCTGTCTCTTCTTCTCGATATTTTTCTGAAGGGCCGACTTCAACCTCTCTGAGAGGAGACCCTTCTCATTTTTCATGTCCACCACCTCCGCTTTCGGAAGGGGTTTTCTTCCGATCCTCTCCGGAAGGGTCAACAGACGGAACTTTCCTCTCTCGGCATTGTAGAACGATTCCAGAGAGGGGGTGGCCGATCCTAACAGGAGCGTGGCCTCCGCCTCCTTGGCCCGGACCACAGCAATATCCCTCGCATGATACTTCAACTTCTCCTCCTGTTTATAGGAGGGATCATGCTCCTCATCCACGATGATGATCCCCACATTCTTAAAAGGGGCGAAGATGGCGGAGCGGGCCCCCAGGGCGATCTTCACCTCTCCCCTCCAGATCCTCCTCCACTGGTCATAGCGTTCTCCCCTTCCGAGCCCGCTGTGGAGCAGGGCGAGGTTCTCCCCAAAGCGGTCCTTGAATCGGGAGAGAAGTTGAGGCGTCAGCGAGATCTCAGGGACGAGGGCGATCGCCTCCCTTCCATGAATTAAAACCTCTTCAATCGCCCGAAGATAAACCTCCGTCTTTCCGCTTCCTGTGACCCCGTGGATGAGAAAGGGAGTGTATCGCTTCGAACCGATTCCTTTCAGGATCTCTCCGAGCGCCTTTTCCTGATCCGAAGTGAGCTCAGGTTTTGGATAGGTTTTGAGTTCGGATTGATCTGAGAAAATGCGGCAGACCTCACGGTGGGTGATGGAAACGAGTCCCTTTTCTTGAAGGGACTGGATGGTCTTTGAGGGAGATTTAAATTTTTTCCTCAGCTCCGGATAAGAGACCTCTCCCCTCTCCTCAACCCATTTCAGGATCTCTGACTCCTTTTTGGAGACCGGTTGAAGAGACTCTCCTCCCTCATAACGGATGATCCTCTCAAATTTCGGCTTGACTTCCTTGCCTTCTAATCCTGCCTCAATATTAAGGAGTCCCTTTCTCTTCAAGGAAAAGACCTGTGACCTGGAGATCTCGCCCGGAAAAATCTTCAGCAACCTCTTCAGAGAGATCTTCCCGCACCTTTCGATCTCCCTCAGAACCTTCTCCTCAACCGGCCCCAAACTCTCCTGAATAAGGGTTTTCAATCCGCTATCCGTCAGATTTAAAATCAGTTCGCTCTTCAGATGGAGTCCTGGCGGAAGTCCTGCCTTGATGACCTCGCCCAGGGGATAGAGGTAATAGTTCGAGATCCAGCAATAGAAACGGAGCATCTGCGGATCGATCAGGGGCGCCTCATCAAGAAGATCCTCCACCTCTTTCAACTTCTCCTCGATCCCTTTAGGTGGCTGATCGAGAAGGTCAAGACAAAAACCGGTGACCCTTCTCCCTTTAAATGGGACTAAGACCCTCATCCCCACCCGAAGAGAACCTCTCATCCTCTCTGGAATAAGGTAGTAAAAAGTCTTTGAGACGGGAAGCCCCACCGCCACCTCAACAATTTCCTTCATCGCCCCCAAATTATCTTCTTTGAATGGGTTTGTCAAATCCAACCCCCATTTTTAAATAGAGTCTGTTTATAAAAGCCCCTTTTCCGTCATGCCGGACTTGATCCGGCATCCAGAAGGCCTTGAAAAAACTGGATTCCGGCTTTCGCCGGAATGACGACCTTTTGGGAAACCGTTAGTTTATGGACAGACTTTAAGTAATGGTTGCTATTTACATCGGTTTCTATATAATTTTTAATAGAACAAAGGATTTACTGAAATGGTTAAAAAAAGACGCGAGATTAAAAGGATAATTGCACAGTTCAAAAGAAGACTGGGTGAACTTGGAGTTGAGGTTTCCCAGATTATTCTTTACGGCTCTTACGCAAAAGGGAAACCGAAAGAATTCAGCGATATTGACATCGCCGTGGTTTCCCCCACATTCAAAAAATTAGATATTTTTAAACGTCAAGAAATTTTAAGTATTGCTCATCACGGGTTTGATGAACCTATTGAACCTATCGGTCTGACCCCTGATCAAATTAAAGAAAAAAATGGGTTGGTCAGAGAGATTTTGGATACGGGTGTTGTCCTTTACAAGAAATGAAAGAGGTTTAACCATTTATAGCGCCTCCATTAAATGGGGTAGAATAAATCCTCTTAAAGTTCCTCCTTTACACCTTTCTTCCAAAAAACTATAATTGACCCAATCTCTACCCTGGACATTCCTCTCCCAGATGGGGAGAGGGAGAGGGTGAGGGGGGGGATCTATGAAAGAATCCCTTAAACAGATATCCAATCTTGTTGAGCGCTTCGAGCGAAACATCGAAGCCTACCGTAGCCCTGCCTACAACGAAACCCAACTGCGGAGAGAATTCATTGATCCATTCTTTGAGGCCTTAGGCTGGGATGTGACCAATAAAGCCGGATATGCGGAGCAATACAAAGATGTTGTCCATGAGGATGCGATTAAGGTATCCGGCGCCACGAAAGCCCCGGATTACTGCTTTCGTATTGGGGGTGTCAGAAAGTTTTTCCTCGAAACGAAAAAGCCCTCCGTTGACATCAAGGAACAGACCAGCCCGGCTTATCAGTTAAGGCGATATGCATGGAGCGCCAAACTTCCCCTATCCATTCTGACAGACTTTGAAGAGCTGGCGATCTATGACTGCCGACTCCGCCCAAACCCAAACGACAAACCCAGCATCGGACGAGTCCGGTTTTATACGTATGACCGATACCTTGACTCTTTTGAGGAGATTTACAACCTCCTGTCAAAAGAATCTGTTCTTAAAGGTTCCTTCGATAAATTTGCAGAATCTGAGAGACAGAAGCGGGGGACTACAGAGGTAGATGCGGAATTTTTAAGGGAGATAGAATCCTGGCGTGAGGCCCTGGCTAAAGAAATCGCTATAAGAAACCCGAAACTGTCTGTCCGTGAACTTAACTTTGCTGTTCAGCTCACGATTGACCGCATCATCTTTCTCAGGATGTGTGAGGATCGGGGGATTGAAAAGTATGGCCAGATCCAGAATCTTCTCAACGGCACGAACACCTACCGCCGTCTCCGTGAAATTTTCTACCATGCCGATGATAAGTATAACTCCGGTCTTTTCGACTTCAAAACAGACCGGCTCACCCCGGAACTTAGATTAGACGACAAACCGCTTAAGGACATCTTTAAGAACCTCTACTATCCTGAATCGCCCTATGAATTTTCAGTCCTGGGTGCGGATATTTTGGGCCACGTCTACGAACAGTTTCTTGGAAAGGTGATCCGGCTCACCGAAGGCCACCGGGCAAAGGTTGAAGAAAAACCGGAGGTAAGAAAAGCCGGTGGAGTCTATTACACCCCAACCTATATCGTGGATTATATCGTAAAAAATACAGTAGGCAAACTCTGTGATGACAAAACCCCCAAACAGATCAGTTCTCTTCGAATCCTCGACCCAGCCTGCGGTTCAGGTTCTTTTCTTTTAGGAGCTTACCAGAATTTATTGGATTATCACCTGAACTGGTATATCACCCATCACTCAAAAAAGAGTAATGTAGGGCTGGGCTTTAGCCCTGCGCAAAAAGAAATCTATCAGGGCCACGGCGGTCAGTGGTACCTGACCATTCAGGAGAAAAAGAGGATTCTCTTGAAAAATATCTACGGCGTGGACATTGACCCGCAGGCGGTTGAAGTGACCAAATTGAGTTTACTCCTCAAGGTCCTTGAAGGTGAAAATCAGGACACTCTCGAGAGGCAGATGAAGCTGTTCAAGGAGAGGGCCTTACCTGATCTTGGAAGCAACATCAAATGCGGAAACTCCCTCATCGGTCCGGATTTTTATTCCGTAGGGGCAGATCATGATCTGCCCGTCCTTTCTTTAAAGGCGAGATATGCCCCGCCTAACCTTAAAGAAGAGGAGATATACCGCATCAATCCCTTCGACTGGGAAAAGGAATTCCCAGAAATCATGAAACAAGGTGGATTCGATGCAGTAATCGGGAATCCGCCGTATACTTATATTATCTCTTCCTCGCAGCAAGATTATTTTTCCAACAATTATCAGCACCAAAATTACCAGAAAGATCTTTATTTACTTTTTCTTGAACGATATGAATATTTCCTAAAGTTTGGTGGACTTCTTGGAGTTATTGTATCCAATACATGGCTTCAGTCGGTAACGTATAGAAAGATCAGGCAATATCTGACAAGCCACTACTATTGGCTACGTGTCCTACATTTACCTGAGAGGGTTTTTAAGGCCATTGTTGATACTCATGTTCTTATCTTCCAAAAGTCCGACAACAGAAAACATACAGATGTCTTTCTTAACATCGATGTTAGGTACCAAGGCAAGATTATTTTGAGTCATATATTGCCTTGGCAAGATATTCCTCGAACAGGAGAACCGATTAATATCATCGCCCCAATAGATTCGCAAAGATTATTTAGCAAGATTAAACAAAGTTCATCTCCATTAATGAAAATTTGCATGGTCTACAATGGAGCTAAGCCGTTTGAGAAAGGTAAAGGGATTCCGCCACAGACCGAAAAGATAATGAAAGAAAAACCATATGTGCAAGAAGGAAATGCTCCCAATTCAAAGTGGTCTCCACTTTTACGAGGAAGCCTAATTCGACGCTATGAAAGTATTTGGAACCGTGATTATTGGATTCTTTATGGGCCGTGGCTCGCTGCGCCTCGCAACCCTTCAATATTTGATGCGCCACTTAAAATTATGGTTCGACAAACTGGCGATTCAATTATTGGGACTCTTGTTGAACAAGGTTTCATTGGTCGGGATAATTTGCATATAATCTTACCCCTAGACACAAACTATGATCTCCGTTATATCCTTGGGATAATGAATTCTCGACTGGTCGACTTTGCTTATGGACTGATGAATCCTGAAAAGGGAGAGGCTCTCGCACAGGTCAAGAAACAGCATGTTGAACAACTTCCAATTCATATAATTAATTTTTCCGAACCTACCGATAAAGCTCGCCATGACCGGATGGTGAAGCTGGTCGAGCAGATGCTCTCCCTTCATAAGCAGTTGGCAATAGCGAAGACACCGGATGAGAAGATTCGATTACAACGTCAGATTGACGCCACTGATAAACAGATTGACCAATTGGTTTATGAGTTATATGGTTTGACAGAGAAGGAAATCCAGATCATTGAAGGGATTCCCTTAAATTAGAGAACCTAAAAGATAGGGTTTCTTAGCAAGGCAATAAAATAGATGAATTATATTGAGAAATTCAGGCGTTATTATCACAAAGTTCGAAAAGTTGTTCCTGCATTGAGGGGTACCAGTATCTCAAGCCTAAGAATAGAATATCAAAACAAAAACCTGTATACCGAAATGAAAACTCCAGCCCGTGATCAAACGGTTCGACTTGTAGCCCTCATGCGGCGATTCTTCGATTCTTAAATACAAATGATGATTTGCACTACAAGAAAATTTGGACATATCTTCTGGATAGTTTGGGGCATCTGATTCCGAACGAGGTTGTGGAGGAAATCAATAATAGAATTGAAAGAATGAAAAGAGGACAAATCCAGTTCAAAATAAACGATAAAATCCTCACTTCAGAAGACATTTATAATCTAATTTCGGAAGGAGGCTACTTCAATGACAGCAAAGCATTTCACCAAAAATTAGACGACATCTCAAAAATTCCGACAATTAAATCATTTTTCTGGCATCAATTCTTAGCATATACATTGGATGGGTTTTATCTGGTCTCCAGGCTTTTTGACGTAATTAAATTAATTGAAATGAGCCAGGAATTTAAGGTCTCCAATCGTGAATCCCTGAATTATTGTATTTACTGCCTGAGAAAATCACCGCCCTTCAATTCTGAAGAACACATTATCCCGGAGGCCTTCGGGAATGAAGAGTTAATCTTGCCCAGAGGATATGTTTGTGATAAGTGCAACAATGGAGTTCTTGCGCGATTAGACAACTTTTTATTGGATTTGGAGCCAATCTCTTTCCTCCGTGTCATATACAGCCCATATACAAAAGCTGGGAAATTGCCTAACGCAAGCTATCGGAATATTTCCATAAAGAAAACTGATCCCAGAAATATTGTTCTTACAGCAAAGGATAAAAGTGGTTGGCTAAAGAATTTAAAGGAAATGGATGATGGCCAGATTTCATTTTCGATCAACATTAAGGGGAAAAAATTTGATCCTAAAATGATTGGGCGCACACTATATAAAATTGCTCTTGGAACAGTTGCATATGATCAAAGACTTGAAGTAGCACATGATCCTAAATTTGATATGGCCAGAGCCTTCATTTTGAAAGGAGATAGTTTCCCGAATAACCTCTTAATATTAAGCGAGGGTAAACCAAAGCCGGACATCACAGTCGAGCACCAAGAATTGTCAGATGGTACTCCTTTTTTAATCGATATATTTGGGATATTGTTCCTCTTGAATTTACAGCCGCACCCATGTATGGAACTTAACGAAGATCTCAATCGTGCCGGTTTTAAAGCTTTCCCACTGTACGACTAAGAATATAATAGGGTCAGCCACTGGGGTCAGCCCTTGACAATGGACAAAACAAATTACTGGGTGTCTAATGGCTTGTGGCTCATAGCTAACCAATAGTGGACAATATCCTTTTCTTGGCCCTTGGATTTAACAATTGGCCGTCTCAATTTAAATTTCTCTTTCAATTAACCTCACACACAAGAGAGGGTAGAAAGGAGATAGGAAATGGAAAAATTGTGGACAGATTGGAAGAAGTTTTTGATTGAAGAATTATCAGAAATTCCTGTAAAGGAAGGAGTGTATCAGCTTCGATGTGTAGATAAGGCTGGTTTACCCATAAAGGTTTCAAGATTAACAGGGGATGATTCAGAAGGGATCATATATATTGGAAGTTCGACCAATTTGAAGATAAGGATCAAAGGGTTTTGGAAAACGATTCAAAATCGAGATATTAGTAGACATGCGGCAGGGTGGACATTCTGTAGCTTCGGATATGATTCTATTTTTCGTCCAGATATGCTTCAATTTAGATACAAGGTTACGAAAAGCATAACTACATCCGAATTTGATCTCATGATAGATTACCGGAAACGATTTATGGACCTTCCTCCATTAAATTCAAATCGTCCAACCTATCCGAGAGATTGGAAAAACAGAATGCAAAAAGTATTTGGAAAGAAGCCACTTTAGAAAGTTTGGGGGTTGGTTCTTTACTTTTGATATTTTCAATTTCCTCCTTTCTTGAGACTTGAAACGCAACGACTGGTGATTCAGTCTCAAGTCTAAGATTGGGGTCAGAAAGTAATGAAGGGGACAAGGGAAATTGGGGTCAGCCCTTGACAATGGACAAAACTAAAATCGTTGGGAAAAGGGGACGGGTATCATTTTAGCTCTTTATAAAAACTTATCTAATCCCCTTTCCTCCCCCTCCTTCGACAAGCTCAGGATGGTGAGCATGTCGAACCATTTGTCAAAAGGGGGAATCCCGCCTTTCGCGGGACTCCTCCCTTTGGCAAAGGGAGGTGGGGAGGGATTTTAAAAGGTTTATTTTAAACCGCCAAATTGATACGGGGACGGATTTATTTAGACCCATGGGTTTGAGGAACCTTAAAATAACGAAAAATCCATTTAATCCTTTCTATATTTGGTGTAGAATTATTAAGAGTCTCAAAATTGAATTGACATGTTCAACAAAATCTCCCCTTGCCTTTGCCCTCCGGGCCAGAGCCCTCCAGAGCCCTATGGGCAGGCGGCCAAAGAGGGGTATTTTCCCTCCCTTTGGTATCTTTTCCCTGCCGGAAGCAGGCAAAGGGAGGTAAGGAGGGATTTTATAAAACAATGTCGTTATTATTATGAGACTGTTAATAAATTGAGAATGTAGGAGGTTTGAAATGACTAAAAAAGAACTCCTTTCAAGAATTTCTATTGATCCTAACATTTGCTTTGGCAAGCCATGTATTCGCGGACACCGCATATGGGTTTCCCTCGTCCTCGACTTTCTTGCAAGCGGAATGACCTCACAGGAAATCCTTAAACAGTATCCGGGATTAGAAGAAGCCGACATTCTCGCCTGTATTGCCTACGGGGCAGAGATGGCACGCGAACGCTATGTTGAAATTCCACATGAGGCCGAAACATGAAGTTGAAGCTGGATGAGAACCTGTTGAAGGGCGAGAGGGACGTCCATACAATTATAAAATCCCCAGATGTTTTTACCGGCACGCTCCTCCTTCGATGAGGAAAGAGTGAAAGTGAGGTTTAGATATTTGCCCTTGTGGGGAGTGAGATAGAGACCCGCATAACACAAAAATTATTGACGGTCAAAGTCATTTAAGATATTCTTGAAATATAATGATAAAAAAGACCTACATTTACATGCTTTCAGATAAGGACAGAAAAAGGCATGAACATACTATTGACAAAGGAAGGGTAATTGGTTTTGTTGTTCAATATGAGGTTTTGATTAAAAATGAATGGAACCCCGTCGTTCGATATGACACTGCTCATGGTGTTGCTCATAAAGATTTAATCAACCCTGACGGTAGTAAGGAAAAAATATTTTTAGGTGCAGCAGATTTAAATGAGGCGTTGTCCTTAGCTGATAAAGATGTAAATGAAAATTGGGAAAGGTATAAAGACAGATATTTCAGGAGGATCAAAACATGACAAGAGAAGAGTCATTTAAAAAGAATCAGCAACTTTCCACTGAATTTGAATTATATCTACTGGAGCATCCTGAAATAGAAGAGAAGATCCCTGATAATGCCATGATCGTATTAGTGCCTGATTATGATAAAGAACTTGCAGAAAAAAATATTGAACTTGCTGAAGCCAACAAAGAGCCGGGGCAGACCATAGTCTATGTCAGAGTTGAGAAACTAAGGGCTTCAAGGATTGAGGGACTAACACTTCAGATGGCATGACGAAAGCAATTGAAACAATTGGAATAGACAATTGGGGTCTGGCTTG
>DYHU01000426.1 GCA_020724025.1 Syntrophorhabdus sp.
GGTAAGCCAATTCTGATATAATACTCGGTAGGAAGGCCAGTATGGAATTTGAATGGGACCCTAAAAAGGCTACCGCAAACGTCCAGAAACACGATGTCACATTTCAGGAAGCAGCGACGGTCTTTGGAGATCCGCTGGCCATTACATTTGAAGACCCAGATCACTCGACAGAAGAAAACCGATATATCACTTTTGGGCTATCACTCCAGAAGCGACTAATCGTTGTCTCCCATACGGAACGTGGAGACCAAACAAGAATCATAAGCGCGCGTCTAATGGACCGCAAGGAGAGAAAAATCTATGAGGAAGGCTAAAACATCCGATGAACTCCGTCCGGAGTATAGGCGGGAAGATTTAGGCCAGGGAGTCCGCGGCAAGTATTTTGAGTCCTACCGAAAGGGTACCAACCTCGTGCTCCTCAGCCCCGATGTGGCAAAGGTGTTCCCTACAGAAGAAGCCGTGAATCAGGCCCTGCGGTCTCTGATAAACCTTGCACAGAAATCGACTGGCCGAAGCGGGTAAGGGACGGTGTTTAGCCGTCCCTCCCCACACCACCCATCGTGCGGGTCCGCAATGGGCGGTTCGCAGAAATCATAGGGCCTTAGCCGGATAGTGAATCTGAATCCACAGTGTGTGAATAGAGACAAGCCCCTGCTTTTTTATTTGCCCTTACCTGTTTCCATGCGCTGAGCATGTTTTCTCTTTTGACCACACCCTCCACTGTGATAAGACCGAGGGAACGTCTTTCGATGACGCGTCCCGAAAGCTTTCGGGATCGGACTCTTCGCCGTCCCCGAACTCATTGAAGACCTCCACTCATTTCTGCGTTCGGGCCTTCAGTCAGATGACCTACTATGCCCTCTGCTGACTTCTGTTTCCTCGCCCGGTATGTTGCCATGCAGGGCGCTGCGGGGCTGGTCATGAGGCGCTGTCTGTTTCGTGGTTCCATTGAGGACTCATCTTCGCCAACAGCCAACGGACATGCCGGGTTCTTGGTCATCCGGGTCAACCCTTCCCGGATTTTACTCATGAGCCTCCTGCCGCATGGTAAACAGATCTCCCCGGATAAGAACGTGAGCTTTCCGTTCGCAACCGCCGCATTTACCTTGCCCCCTGAACCTGCAGGCTTTGTTGTGTTGTGCCAACTCGCCCAGGGGCTAAGCCTTGTATGCGGTTTCTGTCCCCCGGATCAAGTCCGGGGCAGGCTATGGCTCGCACGTTTGCACTCCGGCTTCCTTCAGACGGTCGGTCGCCCTCCCGCCCTTGCCTTCGGCTCGTACTTTTGGTAGTATTCATCAGTATGAACACCATAGGTTCTCGTACAGGGGACAGGGGACTTTCACCCCATAAGCTCACGCCCATGGCGGGCGTACACAACACTATCCAGCCAACCGCTTACAGCGTCGGCTGATTTTGACCGTTATGTGAATGAAAGGAGGAAAAAGGTTATGACAAAAGAAATAATTAAAAAATATGGTAACCGTGTAAAGTATTCTGAAAACGAATTGAAAACATTTCACGAAGGCGGTCACAGGATTAGGCATATTGAACGAATATCCGAAGTAGCTCCTCTATATTCAATAGAAGCCGAAGTTATTAAGTCACGTAATTGTAATTCCGGTCATATCGAAGGGCAGAAATTCATTTTGGATGTTGATGGTAACCTCATATCCAAATACTGCCCAAAAAGAATGTGTGTATATCTGATTTCACAACTGACGGGTCCTATTGCCGTGATAAATGAAAGATTTAGTGAAGGGCTATCTCCCAATGATTTTCATTTTATGAGATATGTGCGTTGTCCGGATGTAGGAGTCGATTGCATGGGATATGGTGAAGTAATGCTAAAAGTTCAGGTTGTTCAAAGAATAGAAAGAAAAACCGCCTGATAATATAAGTAAAAACATAACAACAGCTTCAACCCGGGCAGCAAAAAGCGCCGCTCGTTTCGCGCTCTGCTTTTTGCTGCCGGTTAAGCTGAACGTTGAATCTGTAGGAAAAGTCTCCAAGCAGATTCTTGGGTGAGTTGCAGAAAAAAGTGACCTAATAGAATGCGCCACAATCAACGATCTGATGATTGGGAAGGGTCAAGTGATCCCTGAAAACGTCGTTCTTACTCGTCAAAATGACTTTTTCTACAGACTCGTTATCTGCAAAATTCATGGAGAGAGGAAATGGAATATATAGCGATCAATCTTCAAGAAAAACTCGCCAAATTCTCTGACCATTGGTCACCGAAAATCATCGCCCAGATGAACGACTACCATTTCAAACTTGTTAAGTTTCATGGTGATTTTGTCTGGCACAGCCATGCTGATACGGATGAGGTCTTTATCGCCCTTGCTGGAGAAATGACCATTGAATTCCGTGATGGCAAAGCATATTTGAAGACAGGAGAAATGTTTGTTGTGCCCAAGGGAGTGGAACATAAGCCATTCGCCGAAAAAGAATGTAAAATCATGCTTGTTGAACCTGCTGGCACAATAAACACGGG